>JALDXM010000351.1:0-2921 GCA_032155085.1 Actinomycetota bacterium
TGTTCGGCTTCATGGACCTGCCGTTTATGGCCGGCGTCGGGTTTATCGTTATCGCTGTCTTGCTCGCCTTCTACACGAAAGCCTCCGAATGACCCAGACCAAGAAACCCAAGCCCGGGGCCAAGGACGCCAAGAGCAACTCCACCATTTGGTGGATCGTCGGTGGCGTGGTCGGTCTCGGTCTGATCGTGGCCCTGGCCATGTCCATCGCGGGTGAGGAGCCAGTAGACGCCAGCATCGGTTATGGCGAACCGACGGTCACCGGGGACCCGCTGCCCGTCTACGCCGCCGGTCAGGAAGATGTTTCCGTTGGCCTCACCGCACCCAATGTCGAGGGTGCAGACTGGGAGGGAAATCCGGTCACGATCGAGCCAAACGGCACGCCGAAGATCCTCGTTTTCCTGGCCCACTGGTGCCCCCATTGCCAGGCCGAGGTCCCAGTCATTCAGGATTGGGTCAACGACGGCAATCTGCCCGACGACGTGGAATTGATCTCCGTCGCCACCTCGACCGACAGGCTCCGTCCCAACTGGCCACCGCAAACCTGGCTGGAAGAGGCGGGTTGGACCGCCCCGGTGATCATGGATGATCAGATCGGGATCGTCGCCGGCAACTACGGGATGGCGGGGACTCCCTTCTACGTAGTGCTCGACGGCGACAACACGAACCTGGGACGGGTGTCAGGGGAGATAGGCACCGCCGGCCTCGATCAGCTGGTCGCTCTGGCCCAATCCGGGGGCCAGTAACACCGGTCAGGCCTCCAAGGACCTGATCTTCTCCAGACGCCGGACGTGCCGATCCTCCCGTGAGAATCGAGCCTCGAGAAACGTCGTCACCAGCTCCTCGGCTAGCGCCTCGCCGATCACCCGTGATCCCAGGCTGAGCACGTTTACGTCATCGTGCTCCACCATCTGATGGGCGGTGTAGGTGTCATGGGCTATCGACGCCCTGATCCCCTGGAGTTTGTTGGCGGCCACGGCTGCCCCGGCCCCGGAACCACAGATGAGGATGCCCCGGTCGGCGCGGCCATCCAGCACGGCCTGAGAGACGGCGGCCGCATAGTCGGGGTAGTCGACCGGCTCGGCCGAGTGGGTGCCCAGGTCGTACACCGCGTGACCGGACTCGGCGAGCCATGTCGACAGGTGCTCTTTCAACGGAAATCCGGCATGATCGGATCCGAGCGCGATTCTCATCTCGGGCGGCAGGGTAGCCAGACCGTCCGCCGCGGCCCTGCATGGGGTTGGCGCCACACCTAACTACATTCGCCTCAATGTCCAAGTTGGTTGTCGAGGGCGGAGCGCGTCTGCAGGGAACTGTCGGCGTGCTGGGGGCAAAGAACGCCGTGCTCAAAGAGATGGTCTCAGCGCTGCTCGCCCCGGGCCGCCATCGTCTGACGAACGTCCCTTCGATCCTCGACGTGGGGCTGATGTGCGAGGTCCTGGAGCACACCGGCTGTCGTGTGGAGCAGGGTGATCACGAGCTCTGGGTGGTTGTTCCAGACCAGCTTCTCCCTGAGGCGCCGATCGAGCTGGTCCGGCAGATGCGGGCCTCGATCGTGGTGCTCGGTCCCCTTCTCTCCCGATGTGGTGAGGCGAGGGTCGCCCTCCCCGGCGGGGACGACCTCGGTGCCCGGCCGATCGACATGCATCTCAACGGCCTGGAGGCGATGGGCGTCGACTTCGAGCTGGTCCATGGCGAGCTGGTCGGCCGGGTCGACGGCCGTCTGAAGGGGACCGAATTCGAACTGCCATTCCCTTCGGTAGGCGCCACCGAAAATCTGTTGTTTGCCGGAGTCCTCGCCGAAGGAGACACGGTCATAGTCAATGCCGCCCGCGAACCTGAGATCGAAGACCTGATCACTCAGTTGACTGAGATGGGAGCCAGGATCACCGGTGGCGGCACCTCCCTGGTGACGGTCCACGGCGTGGAGAGCCTCTCACCAGCCGAGCACCACGTGGTCCCCGATCGGCTGGAGACGGGGACTTATGCCGCAGCCGCTGCCATCACAGGCGGCGATATCACAGTGACCGGCTGCCTGCCGGAGCATCTTCGCATGGAGCTGAGGAAGCTCGAGGAAGCGGGCTGCGAAGTCGAGCAGGGCAACGGGTGGCTTCGGGTCAAAGGTCCGGAGCGACCGGCTCCGGTGGACTTCGCCACACTCCCGTTCCCGGGATTTCACACGGACATGCACCCCCAGATGGTCGCCCTGTTGTCGGTGGCAACGGGCACTTCGGTCATCACCGAGAATCTCTACGACTCACGATTCCGATATGTCGGCGAGCTGGCGCGAATGGGCGCCGACATCACCACCGAGGCCCAGCACGCCATCATCCGCGGTGTCGAGAGGCTTTCCGGCTGCCCGGTGCTGGCGCCCGACATCCGCGCCGGGGCGGCGCTCGTCCTGGCGGGTCTTCGCGCTGAAGGCACCACCGAGGTGGGCGAGGCGAGCCACATCGATAGAGGGTACGAGGAGTTCCCCGAGAGGTTGCGCTCGTTGGGAGCGAGAATAGAGAGAGCGTGATCTCTCGCCGGGCTCTCGCCCTCATTTCAATTCTCGCGGTTGCATTCGTCCTCCTGATGACGCCCCCGGCGATGGCTGCCCGACCGCAGGGAACGGTCGTCGAGGTGTCGGCGCCAGATGGCGCATATCTCGAGATGGGTGGTCGGCGTTACCGCGGGCCCTTCCGGATCACGGCTGAATCCGATGGCGTCGCAGTGGTGGAAGTGGCGTCCCTCGACGCCTATCTGGAGGGAATCAGGGAGGTCCCTTTCAGCTGGCACGAGGATGCGCTGGCAGCCCAGGTCGTCGCTGCGAGAACCTATCTCGCCTGGACTCTTCTCGGTGGGCGAACCGAGACCGGTAACCGCATCGGGTACGACATCTGCGCCACGGCGGCGTGCCAGGTCTACGCAGGTGTGGAG
>JALDXM010000352.1:0-2912 GCA_032155085.1 Actinomycetota bacterium
GGCCGGCGAAGCTGGCGACGTCCCCATCCTCGGCGCAGGCGCTCGACCGGACCGCCACGAACACATCCGGGCCAAGGGCGGCGTAAGCGATGGCGACTTGATCCCGGAGCGGCTCGGATAGAGGTGTCCCCAGGACGAGGTGTTTGATCTGATCGACTGATCCGCCTTCGGAGGCTGCCAGTTTCCTCACCTGATCGAGCACGCCACGATCGGAGAGAGAGCTCTCGAAGGCAGCCGCGGTCACCACGAAGCCGTCAGGCACCGCCATCCCGGCGGCGCGCATCTTGGACAGGCTGGCTCCTTTGCCGCCGGTCACTTCGTTCTGACGACACACCGGGTCGTCGAGCGAGACGACCAAATCTGGGGGGCGACCCCCAGACCCCCGCACGTGCTCACTCACTCTGTGCCTTCGCCGCGGCCGGCTGGAACGACCCCCGCAGCTCCTCGTGGTCGACCAGGAGGTCCCTGGCTTCCCGGGAGTGCTCCTTCATCACCGAGGCGGACAAATCGGGGTCGCCGGCCTCGAGCGCTTCGACGATGGCCCTGTGCCGCTCGCCCAGCCATATCAGGTCGATCCCGGGCACCATCGCAGTCACATAGGTGCGGGCGAAGGGCTCCAGCGTCTTCCACATCCGCAGCAGTGCTTCGCTTCCGGCGGCAAGCACCACGGTCCGGTGGAACTCGGTGTTCTTCAACGCCTGCCCGTGGGCATCGCCGGAGAGGCCGAGTCCGGCCATCTCCTCCACCAGGGCCCTGAGCCTGGCGATCTGGGCGTCGGTGATGCGGGTTGCGGCCCGGTAGGCGGCGATCGCCTCGAGCTCACCTCTCATCTCCATGTCGTCGAGGAACTCCTCCCGCGTGAACCGGCGAACTCTTGCTCCCCTGAAGGGCTCGATCTCGAGCAAACCCACCCCGGCGAGGTCACGGATCGCCTCCCGCATCGGGCTTTGGCTCACCCCCAACTCTCGGGCGATCCGGGTCTCGACGAGGCGGTCTCCAGGCTGCAGCTCACCCTCGAGGATGAGCTGGAGGATGCGGTCCTTGATCTTCGAGCTGAGCATCTCCCGGGAGACCGGGCCGGAATCGATGCCGCTCATGAGGTCAGGAGGTCAGAGGTCGGCCGCTCTCGCGTCTCATGGCCATCGGGCAGGATCTCGACGACACCGGTTGAGCCATTGACCCGGAGCCGGTCACCGGTCTTGATCTTCTGGGTGGCCACCGATGTCCCGATGACGGCCGGAATCCCGAACTCACGCGACAGGACCGCCGGATGGGAGGCCGCTCCGCCGGCGTCGGAGACCAGGCCGCTGATCTTGGTGAAGAGCGTCACCCAGGCCGGGTTGGTCATCTGGCAGACGAGGATCTCGCCTTTTTCCACCTGGTCGAACTGCTCCGGGCTCAGCACCACCCTGGCCACGCCCTCGATCACTCCGGCCGAGGCAGCAAGGCCCTCCACCCGATCCTCCGCGGCGCCATAGTCCCGATCGAGTCGCTCGGGGAAACCCCATAGGGGCAGATAGGGGAATGCCAGTGCCTCTTCGGTGGCGGTTCCCACCCAGTCGCGGGGCCGTATCTCGTAGGCAGCCTCTCTTTCGTCCCTACGGTCCGAGATCAGTTCACGCACATCGGCGCCCTCGGGGTCCCCCATCAGATAGCGCAGCTCGTTGTACTTGAGGTACATCACATCACCGGGGTCACCAATCGCGCCTTGGGCGGCGAGGTGACGGCCGATGCACATGAGGACCAGCCGGACATGCGCATTGGTCCCCTGGTCAATGTAGAAGTGGTGGTCCGGGGTCAGGGGTGCCATCCGGGCATTGGTCTCATGGGCCAGATTCATGCGCTCCAATGCCTCACCCTCCAACCCGTCGAGCAGCTCATCGCCGGCAGCAGCCAGATCGGCCTTGAGCTCCTCGATGGCGCTCGGGTAGTCGTAGTCGGTCTCGACGTAACCCTTGATGACCTCGAGGATGGGCTCGGGTTGCTCATACCTGCTGGGGAACACGAACTCATGGCTCCAGACCGCATGCCAGCCGAATTCCTTCTGATAGGGACGGAGCCGTTCCTCGATGAAGCTTCGACCTCGTTCGCTCCCTTCCAGCGCGGCCAGGATGTCGCCACCTGTCTCCCGGGCGAAGATCGCCGAGAGCTCCTCGTCACCCTGGACCTCTCCTTTCATCTTCCAAAGGGCTTCAATCGAGTCCCAGTTGCGGTCACTCGCCGAGTTCTGCAGACGCCCGAGCAGGGTCGGGTCGACGTCGGGCTTCAGTTCGTCGACGGCAGCCTGGAGGGCGAGCGTCGCCGACAGCTGAGAGAAGTTGAGCATCCAGTGGATCTTCCAGTGACGGTCGTGGATGTCCAGGGCGTCTTCGAGGATGGTGGCCCACTCCATGAGCGGGATTTCCGCCCATCGTTCGATCTTTTCCTCCAGGTACTCGAAGTTCCGGATCATCTCGGGCACCAGGCGGTTGGTCCACCAGTCGGCGAAGTGAGCCCCGTAGGTGGGCAAGACAGCGTTCAGGTATGAGCCGATCTTCTCCGGGTACCTGGGGTCGTCGACCGGGGTCCGGGGGGCATAGCGGTTGCCCATCTCGACCCCTTCGACCGTCGTCCCGGGCTTGGCGGGGATCGCCGCTGTGTACAGATAACCGTTGATGTTCTTGGCGATCCAGTCGGCGGCGAAAGGCGTTCCGAAGCGGCGGAACATGTGATCACAGGTCAGCCACCAGCCGCCGATGTCGAAGTACATCGGCGAGAGCGGTTGCGGACAGTGGAGGTCGTCGAAGAACCAGAAGAGGCCCGACTCCTCCTCGCTGGCCCACTCGATGGGGAAAGTCTCGTCCCCCAGGAATTGCTTGAGGATCTTGCTCTCTTCAGCCATGTGCTCTCCTCCTCCTGGCTCGAGCTGGATG
>JALDXM010000353.1:0-2896 GCA_032155085.1 Actinomycetota bacterium
GCCACGTCGTGTATCTCAGGCCTGAGATCGTCTATGAGATCGCCTTCGACGGCGTGCAACGGAGCACCCGATATCCAGGGGGTGTTGCGCTCCGATTTGCCCGGGTGAAGCGATACCGGGACGACAAGACCCCGGCGGACGCCGACACCATCGACACCGTGCGCTCCTACGCCCGCTAGCCCTTGGTCGTCTGACGCCAGTCGACGGTGTGCAGGTGCACCGGCTCCTCGATGCCTTTGAGCTCGACAGGCCTTGGGCCGGATACCTGGTACCGGATGTCGGTTGCCGCCTCGAGGACCGCCGCCGATATGACGATCTCGTCGGCCTCGGCGGCGGAACCAACCCTGGAGGCGAGATGGACGCCCCGCCCCCGGTAATCGGAGCCATCCAGTGTTGCCTCATCGGTGTGCAGCCCGATCCGAACCGATGGAGCAAAACCATGCTCACGAAAATGAGAGGCCAACCGGCGCTGGATCGTCACCGCAGCCTCGACCCCGTCGTTGGGCTTGTCGAAGCTGACGAAGAACCCGTCCCCGGTGTGGTTGACCTCGACCCCGTTGTGCTCGCTGAACGCGGCGCGCAGAGTCCGATCGTGCCATGCAAGGAGAGACTCCCACCGCTCGTCGCCGATGACCCCGATCAGATCCGTGGAGGTCACGATGTCGGTGAACATGAATGTCTTGGTCACCCGTTCCCCGGAGCGACCGGGGTCGAGTGACATCAGGAGCCCTTCGACGTGGCGGAGGTCGGGCTTGGCGCCAAGCCGCTCGAACACCGACCTGGCTGCACCGAGCTCCATCCGGGCCACGTCGGCGTCACCTACGGCAAGCTGGGCCTGGCCGAGAAGTGCCCTGGCCTTGGCGGACTCGAACGGAAATCCGATTTCATTCCATGACCGCCAGGCGCTGCTCAGCTCCTGGATGGCCCGGGGATGGTCATCTTCGTATAGGGCGAGTTGCCCTTTGGCGGTGGCAACCATGGCCCTGAACGCCGGACGCTCGTAATCGGCGGCGATGCCTTCTAATTCCTCGATGGCAGACCGAGCGGTGGCGACGTCGCCTCTGCTCAGGGCGACCTCGACTTGCGCCGGGAGGACAAGTGTCTTCGTCAGCAGGTCGAGCTGCAACTCCTTGCCCGAAAGACTTCGCTCCAGCGCGCGCGCCGCTTCGTCGGCCCGCCCGCGGGCCAGTAGCAGCAGTGCGAGGCCCGGTTGCGGGTCAACTCCGAACTCGTAGCTTTTGTTGAAGGCGGCTTCGGCCCCATCCAGGTCCCCCATGTTGAGCCGAACCTCGCCCACCTCGTAGTAAGCGTGGCCGACGCCATCGAACATCTGATAACGCTCCAGTTCGGCGCAGGCGTCGAGTGCATCAACTTCGGCCGCGTCCCAATCACCATGCAATCGCTTCAGCTCTGCCCGGTGGACCCGGCACACGCCGGAGTAGCCACCGAGTGAATGCTGGCTCATCCACCGGTCGGCCTTTTCGGTCCATTCACCGGCACGGCGAAAATCAGCGAAGTTGCGACAAGCGGCGATGGTCACGCAGTAGACGTCGCTAGCCGACCTGAGACCGGCACCACCCGCAAGTGCGACCGCGGTGGCCTCATCGATCAAGGCCAGTCCGTCCATCCACTCACCACTGGCTATCAATCCGTACCCCTTGAACGCCTTGGCCAGCGACTCGGCTTCCCGGTTTCCTGTCCTACGGGCGGTCTCGATCACATTGTCTGCGATTGCAAGGCCTTCCTCGATGTCTCCGCCGCCCCCAATGGACGCCATCATGTCGAGGATCGGGATGAAAGCGTGCACCGGCGTCTCCGGCTCGCCCTCGAGAAGCCGGACGGCGTTGGCCCTCCAGCCGGCAGCGACCGACATGGCAAGACGTCTTGATGCCAGATAGGTGAGCAGGAGTGCGACCTTCGCCGCTTCCACATTGCTGCCTGATCTCTCGTAGCTGGCATACGCCCTTTCCAGGGCATCCACCGACTCGTCTGGATGACCGGCCCACCAGGCGGCATCGGCGAGCAACTCCAAATCAGGAGGAGAGAGTGGTTCCTCCCGATCGGCCTCGCTCAACGTTTTCCAGGCCTCCTCCCAGGCTTCGCCCGCCGCCGCGGCCCTCCCCGTCTCCAGTGTCTGCACGACGGTCCCAGAGTACTCCCGAGAGGGTTCGTCACCGATAGTTGGGGTTGGGCGTGCTACACCGTTAGGGTGCGAGAGAGGGTCGCGGGAGGGCGATCTGACAATCATTTCGAGGTCCACCATGTATCGACGTTTCTCCGTTCTGTTCGTGTCCGTGCTGGTCGTCACCGCCTGCTCGGCCGAAACCCTGGACACGACGACCACATCGAGAGAGACCACTACCACTTCGACGAGCCTCCCGGCGACCACCACGACTATCCCTACCCTCGCCATCGATAACGCCCCACCAGAGCTTCTGGCGATGGTCGAGGGCTTCTACGACTACGCGACTGGGGCGTCGAAGGAAGCCCCGCCCGCCCCAGAGCCTGTGTTAGCGGCGATCAAGCCGGCACCGGTCGAAACGCCACTTGCAGGTGTGGCCTCCGTCGGCACCTTCAAGGGGCAGGGGGTCGCCACCGTCGAACTCGATGGGGATCTGTTCCTCGCCGTGGACGATGGCACGGGGTGGCGCATCGTCGGCGGGAGCTGGCCGAACGTGTCTGTGCCTGCCTACTACGGCCCTCCCGGGCCACGGATAGTGGCGGTCGTCGGCTCCGATGCGAGGCCCTGGGAGGATGCCGCCACCGCCCGCGCCGACAGCATCCATTTCCTGGGTCTCGATGGCGCCGGCAAAGGCGGCATCGTTGGTGTCCCCCGGGACAGCTGGGTTCCGATTGCCGGAGGTGGCAGCAGCAAGATCAACTCCTCTTTGGCCAA
>JALDXM010000354.1:0-2889 GCA_032155085.1 Actinomycetota bacterium
GTGGTGTCGTCGGGATGTTCGCTCGGCGTCGATTTGGCATCGCCGTCGCCGCCTTTCTCGGCTTCGGTGCGGCGGCGACGCTCGCCGCCATTCGTGATCCAGCCGTATCGGTCGGGGTGGCGGTGATCCCGGCTGGTCTGGCAGCCATCACCGGCCTGGCCGCCCTGCGTTGGCTCTACGACCAGGGGCCCGAGGCAGCGGCCGATGAGGGCACGGACCAGGCGGCCGATCCGTCCCGGCGCCGGTTCGTGCTGGGAGTAGGGGCCGTTCTCGGTGTGGCCGCCCTCGCCGGGGTGGCTGGGCGTGCTTTGGTCGCACGCTCCACGAGGACCGTGTCCGGGCGCGCCGATGTTGCCCTTCCCGCCCCCGCCGAGGCCCTGCCGTCGGTGCCAGAGGCCGCCGAGCTCGGCGTGGAGGGCCTGAGCCCGGTCGTCACATCAAACGCCGACTTCTACCGCATCGACACAGCCTTTCTGAGTGTTCCCCGGGTCGAGCTGGCCGAATGGGCGCTCAGCATCGAGGGCCGGGTCGATCGCCCTTACTCGATCACCTACGCCGATCTTCTCGACATGCCTCTCATCGAGCGTGACGTCACCCTTTCGTGCGTCTCGAACGAGGTGGGCGGCGACCTGGTCGGCAACGCGCGCTGGCTCGGCGTTCCCCTGGCCGATGTGCTGGACCGAGCAGGCGTCCGTCAAGACGCAGAGCAAGTAGTAGGTCGGTCGGTGGACAGGTTCACCGTCGGCTTCCCTGTCGAGGCGGTATACGACGGCCGTGAAGCGCTCGTGGCCGTGGGGATGAACGGCGAGCCGCTGCCACTCGAACATGGGTTCCCGGCCCGTCTCGTGGTGGCAGGTCTCTACGGATACGTGTCCGCCACCAAGTGGCTTTCCTCGATCGAGCTGACCGGCTGGGACGAGTTCGACGCCTATTGGATCCCCCGTGGGTGGGCCAAGGAGGCTCCGATCAAGACTCAGAGCCGGATCGACACGCCGACAAATGGCTCGGCCCTCGAGCCCGGAATGCAACGCGTGGCCGGGGTGGCATGGGCGCCGCACCGAGGGATCTCCAAGGTCGAGGTCAGGTTCGGCGATGAGGCCGATTGGGTCGAGGCCCAGCTCTCCGAGAGTCTCTCCGACAACAGTTGGCGCCAGTGGGTGGTCGACTGGGACGCTCCTGCCGGCGACCACCTACTCCAGGTGCGGGCCACCGACGGTGACGGAGAGCTCCAAACCGACCAGATACGACCACCCGCTCCGGATGGCGCCACCGGCTGGCACAGCGTTCGGGTCAGCGTGGGCTGATCCCCGGCGAAATTGGGAGCAAAACACGTCATATGCGGGCTGTTTCGTCCCAATTTCGCATCGGTCAGGCTTGATCAGTCGCCGAGATTGCCCAGGAGATTCCGAGGTCGGGGCTCTCGATGGCGAGATGGAGCACCCAGCCCGTCTCCGGGCTTCCGTCGTCGAACCAGCGCCAGCCCAGGTTGTTGACGGCATCACCCATCGTCTCTGCGTCGCTTGGCCAGTCCTGGTCGGTCAGTGTGGCAACTACCCACCAGGCCAGGTATCTGCCCGCCGCTGCCCCTCTCCGCCGACCATGGGCCCCACCCGAAGCTCCGGCCCAGGCCATCCAGGCCAGGCCCTCGGCCGGTTTCATGGGCCCAACCCGGGCTCGGGTCATCCCCAGCGCGGCGATAGCGGCCAGATGGTTCCCTTCCACTGCCGTCGTTTGGCACCTGCCATTCGACTGATCTGTCCACGGCTCGACCAGGTCGGCCAGGGCGGTTGTCGAGGGGAGGTCGTCGATTGCGGCCGGCTCTTTGGGGATGTTGGCGGCCTCGGTCGCAGGCACAGACGGAGCCGGCGTCTCGACCTTGTCGCGCTTGTAGGTCGCCAGGGGATAGGCAGGTTCCCAACCCTGGAGAGAGGGGGGCAGATCGGGAATCTCATCCACTCGATCTCCACGCACCACCCGCTCCGCAGCGAAGGTATCGCGATCGGGGCCCGGCGCCAGATGCGGCTTCATCTGGTCCCAGGTCTTGGCGCTCGCCGCGACCTCGGGCAGCGGCCCAAGTCCGAATCGCGATCTTCCTTCCGAGACGACCGGTCCTGCGATCGGGGGAGGGGCTTCGAGCGCCAGCCTGTATCGGATGTGCTCCTCCACACCCCAGACCTGTTTTCCCCTGGTCACCGCTTCAGCGCAGCGCTCTCGCAATTCGATCAGGGTGTCCCAGTCACGGGAGGCGCAGAGGCCGTCGACCACACGGAGGAGCTCGTCGGTGTCGGAGGCCTCGATGGCCTCGATGGCACGAGGCCAGGTCACGGCTTGGGCCCGGTGGCGACGGGCAAATCGCGTCGTGACCAGTCAGAGAAGGACCCGATGTAGACGTCGGGCATGGGTCGCCCGGCGACGACCAGGGCGAGCGCGGCGTGACAGGCATTGACGCCGCTGCCACATGAGACCACGCCGTCCTCGGGGAAGTCCCGGTATCGGTCTGCCAGCTCCGGGCCGGTTTGGAATCGGCCGTCCACCAGATTTCCCGCTAGCGGGTAGTTGACCGCGCCCGGGATATGACCTGCTTTGGGATCGATCGGCTCCGTCTCGCCCCTGTATCGCTCCGGAGCTCGAACGTCGGCGACGACTCTGCCCACGAGCTGGTCGTGTCTCACTACCCCGGCGAACCCTGCAACGGGTGGGTACTTGGCTGGGACTGGAATCACTGGCTCAACCTGAAGGGGCAGTCCGGCGCCGACCCAGGCCTGGATCCCGCCGTCGAGCACTCGAACCTTCCCGCGATGCCCTATCGATTCGAGCATCCACCACAGCCTGGCCGCGACGGCGCCTCCGGCATCGTCGTAAACCACAACGTCATCCGCCGGGCCGAGG
>JALDXM010000355.1:0-2886 GCA_032155085.1 Actinomycetota bacterium
GTGTCGGCGAGTGGCTCGGCCAGCAGATCCTGGCGGGCTCGACCGGGCCCTTCGGTCTCCAGTCGAGACCCACTGTCGACCCGGCGCTGACGGCTTGGGCGGACGGGAGTCTGATCCTCGAGAATGTGGGCGAGTTCACAACCCCGCACAACTGCTGTGAATCACGGGTGCGAAACATCCAGCGGATTGCCGACATCGTGCGTGGCGTCTATCTGGTGCCCGGAGAGACGCTATCGGTCAACGAATACGTCGGTCCGCGCACGGTTGAGAACGGCTTCGTTGCTGCCGGGGCCATCCGTCAGGGCCATCTGATCGAGGAGGTCGGAGGCGGTGTCTCCCAGTTCGCCACGACCATCTTCAACGCCGCCTTTTTCGCGGGTCTCGACATTGACGAGTACCGAAGCCACAGCCTCTATTTCTCCCGTTATCCGTACGGGCGGGAGGCGACCATCTCCAACCCGGCGCCAGACCTGGTGATGACGAACAACACCGCCCACCCCGTCCTGATCTGGACCTCCTACACCGACACCTCTATCACCGTCTCGATGTATTCGACCAAGAACGTGCAGGTGGACGAGATCGATCAGCGCTCCTGGGGGCAAGGACAGTGCACCCATGTCGAGACCGACCGACAGCGCACGTTCTCTGACGGCAGGGTCGTGGTCGACACCTTTGTCGCCGATTACCGGCCGGCGGATGGGGTCGACTGCAACGGGAATCCGATTCCTGAACCACCCCTGTGACAATTTCCAGCCGGAGCCTCGGCCGCGTTCAAGGCCGAAAGACCTCAGATCATGACCATCCCGATGGACGGGTCGTCCCCATAACCCAGCACCTCCAGGACGAAGAAGACGACTGCGAACACCACGGCTCCGAGAATGAGCCCGATCAGCCACGCCGGCACCTGCTTTTTCTCTCGTCTCCGTCCTCGAGCCATCCGACCCATTGTTGCTCATCGGACCTCGCTCTTCGACCTCTACGATGCCGCCGCGCATGAGCAGGAGAGCTGACGAGCACAAACAGGTCATCGGCTGGCGTGAGTGGGTTCAGCTTCCCGACCTGGGCGTCACCGAGATGAAGGTGAAGGTCGACACAGGAGCGGACAACTCCTCACTACATGCCTTCAACCTCGAGCGTTTCGAACGGGATGGCACCGAGTACGTTCGATTCGAGATACATCCCAAGCAGCGATCGAGGAAACCGTCCATTCGATGTGAGGCACCCCTGGCGATGGAGAAGAAGGTGAAGAACCCCGGCGGCCGCAGCGAGCTTCGGCCCGTGATCAGGACCAAGGTCGTAGTGGCGGGCGAGGAGCTCAACGCCCTGGTCAACCTCACCAGCCGTGACGAGATGGGGTTCCGGATGCTCCTCGGGCGGCGGGCGGTGCGAAGCCGGTTCCTGGTCGACCCGGGCCGCAGCTACCTGGGACAGCGCCCGAGCCGGGACAAGACATGAAGATCGCCATCCTCTCCCGCAGCTCCAGCCTCTACTCGACCGCCAGGCTGAAGGAAGCAGCCACCGACCGGGGCCACGAGGTCACGGTGGTCGACTATCTCCGCTGCTACATGGAGATCTCGGCGAGACGTCCCAAGGTCCTCTATCGAGGCGAGGAGGTGAGGCCGGACGCCGTGATACCCCGGATCGGAGCCACGTACACCTTCTACGGGGCAGCCGTCGTGCTGCAGTTCGAGATGGCGGGCATATTCAGTCTCAACGATTCTCAAGGGATCAGCCGATCTCGCGACAAGCTTCGGGCCTTGCAGCTGTTGTCGAGGGCCGGGGTTGACCTCCCCACCACGAGCTTCGCCCACTCCACACAGGACATCGACGGGTTGCTCGAAGTGGTGGGCGGTCCCCCGGTCGTGGTCAAGCTGCTCGAGGGGACCCAGGGTCTCGGGGTGGTCCTCGCCGAGACACGGAAGGCCGCCGATTCAGTGATCTCGGCCTTCCGGCAGCTTGACGCCAACATCCTCGTCCAGGAGTTCGTCAAAGAGGCCCGGGGCGCCGATGTCCGAGCCTTCGTGGTTGGAGGCAAGGTCGTGGCCGCGATGAGACGCCAGGGCCCTCCGGGCGAGTTTCGCTCGAATCTCCACCGCGGGGGGCACGCCGAGGAGATCAAGCTTTCAGCAAACGAGCGGGCCACTGCCGTTCGGGCAGCCAAGACGATGGGGCTCAACGTCGCGGGTGTCGATCTGCTCCAGTCGGACGTCGGGCCCATGGTGCTCGAGGTGAACTCCTCCCCCGGGCTGGAGGGCATCGAGGCGGCAAGCGGCGTGGATATCGCGGCCGCGATAATCGAGTTCATCGAAGACAATGCCGATCATCGGCCGGCCGCCCAGGCCCGTGGTTGAGACCCGCAACGACCCGATAGCCATCGGGAAGGTCATCGTCCCACCGGGGCGCAAGACGAGGATCGAGCTCCCCTTCGCCCATCTTCCCGCCGGGACTCAGGCGTCGCTCCCGATCGCTGTCATCAACGGCCGCACTTCCGGGCCCAATGTCTGGATCTCGGGTGGGATCCACGGCGACGAGATAAACGGGGTGGAAGTCGTGAGAAAGGTGATGCGGGCACTGGACGCCAAGAGCCTTCGGGGCGCAGTCATCGCCGTCCCCATCGTGAACCCTCTCGCTTTCATGATGAGGTCGAGGTATGCACCCGACCGGCGCGACCTGAACCGTGTCTTCCCGGGCTCACCGAGGGGCTCCACGGCATCCCGGCTCGCCCACCTGTTCATGACTCAGGTTGTCTCGCACTGTTCGGTCGGGATCGACTGCCACACCGCCTCCAGCCACCGGACCAATCACCCCCAGCTCAGGGCCGATATCGACGATCCCCCGACGCTGGACCTGGCGCGGGCCTTCGGCGCCCCGTTCACGATCAAGGCC
>JALDXM010000356.1:0-2882 GCA_032155085.1 Actinomycetota bacterium
CCAAGACCCCGCTCACAGCAGGCCCAGTTCCTCGAGAAGGTCGGCCACCGCGGGGGCCGCGTCGGGGCCGTGCCCGAGGATGGTGGTCGATGTGGCCACCTCGGGTGGGTTGGCGAGGCGCAGCATGCGAAGACCCCCCGGTGCCGGCGACGGCTCGACGACGCCGATCTCTGCCTTCTTCGCCTTGAGACGTGAGGGGAGGGTGGGGTAGCGGGGGAGATTGATCCCCTCCTTCACCGCCACAACGGCCGGAAGAGGAAGGCGGTAGACCTCGAACCCGGCGTCGGTCTCGCGCCGGGCGACCACCGCCGCCTCCTCGATGTCGATGCCCTTGATCCCGCCGACGATGGGACGCCCCAGGGCACGGGCCACCCGGATCCCCACCTGGTATCCGCCCGCGTCGGCCGACTCGGCCTCGATCATCTCCGGCAACACCGTCGCCGGCACCGAGATCGACTGTGCGCCGGCGGACGTCGACGTGACCGATAACAACATCTCCGGTGACGACACCTGCGGGTTCACCGATCCCGGCAGCAAGGGCAGCGGAGGTGGCCTGCGGGTCCCATTCCGACCCATCGGTCGCCAGCAACACCGCCTCGTCCGCTCCGGTCGATATGGAGTACCTGAGCTGCTCCTCGGACTCGGGGGGCCCCAGAGTCAGAACCGTGACCGATCCGCCATGCGCCTCCTTGATCCGCACCGCCTCCTCAACGGCGCACTCCTCATGCGGGCTCACGGTGAAAGGGAGGTGACGGGCGTCGATCGCCTGCTGGTCGTCGGTCAGCACGATGCGGGCGCCGGGGGCGGGCACCCGCTTCACGCAGACGAGGGTCCTCACCCCTTCATCCGTTTGTCGTCGGGGTCGAAGAGAGGGGTCGATCCGGCCACGGCGACCTTCACCGGGTACTGCTCGTTCATGTACATGACGGCCAGATCGTTCCCGACGACGGCATGCTCCGGGGGGAGATAAGCCAGCAGCAGGAACTTGCCGACCGACGGGCCGGCGCCGGCCGTGGTGACGTAGGAGGGCCGTCCCTTCCGGTCGGTGATGCGCTCGCCGTCGGGGGTGGTGATCGGCTCACGACCCGTCGGGTAGCGCTTGATCCCGTCACGGGGTGAGACGTGGTCTTCGACGGTGAGGGTGCACAGGATGGCGGCAGGCTCCTCGTCACGGGCGGAGAGGTAGGCCTCCTTGCCGATGAAGTCGTGCTCTTTGACCTTGGGGCGGCTCAGCCCGGCCTCGACCGGGTTGAACTCGCTCTCCAGCTCGGCGCCCATGAGGCGGTAGCCCTTCTCGAGACGCCCGGTGGTCCCATAAACGCCTGCACCGACGGCCGTGACTCCGAAGTCCTGGCCCGCCTCCCACAACCGGTCCCACATCGGGCCACCGGCCTCCGTCGGGAGATACACCTCCCAGCCCAGCTCGCCGACGTAGGAGATCCGGAACAGCCGGGCATTGATCGACCCGAAGTCGACGGCGTGGGTCGAGCCATAGGGGAATGCGTCGTTGGACAGGTCGTGGTCGGTGATCGACTGGACCAGATGACGGGCCTGTGGCCCCCACACACCAATGGTTGTGTAGGCGGAGGTCATGTCAGCCATGTGCACCGACCCGTCCTCGGGCAGATGGATCCGGAACCAGTGCTTGTCCCTGGGCCCGTCGAAAGCGCCGGTTATGACCCGGAAGTGCTCATCCCCGAGCCTGAGGATGGTGAGGTCGGCCTTGAAGCCGCCCGACCCGGTGAGGAGAGGGGTGTAAACCGACCGGCCGACGGCCACATCGGCGTTGTTGACCGTCATCGTCTGGATGTAGTCGAGGACGCCAGGCCCGGTGAAGTCGAATATGACGAAGGGGGCGAGGTCGACCAGACCGACCTTCTCCCGCATCGCCAGGTGCTCTGCGCTCTGGATAGGCGACCACCAGCGGCGGTCCCACTCATGGGGGCGGTCCTCGACTCCGTATTGATCGACCAGCTGGGCGTTCGACTCGTACCAGTGGGGCCGCTCCCATCCGCCCGCTTCGAAATACACGGCACCGAGCTCGGAGGTCTGGGAGTGAACCGGGGACAGACGCTTGTTCCGCTCCGAGGCCCACTGCTCTCGGGGGTGGACGATCCCGTAGGTCTTGTTGAAGTGCTCGGAGCAGCGGGCACGCACGTGGTGCTCGGTCCGGGCGTAGGGATAGAACCGGGCGATGTCCGAGGCATGGGGGTCGAGCTCGGGGTATCCATGGGTCATCCATTCCGCCACCGCTCGCCCCGTGCCCGGCCCTTCCTTGATCCAGATGGCGGCGGCTGACCACAGGTTTCGAACCTCGACTGTCTCGCCGATGAGCGGCATGGCATCGGGCGTGAGGGACAGCAGCCCGTTGATGGCGTACTTGATCTCGGCCTCGGACAGGATCTCCGGCATCAGCTCGAGGGCATCCTCGAGCTGGGCGTCGAAGTCGTCCTCCGTGAAGGGAAGCTCGGTGGGGGAGAGCCGGGCCTCGGCGATCGAGGGGATGTCATCCGGCGAGTGGAAGATCGGGCGGTGGGCGTAGGAGCCCACCTCCATCGAGCCGGAGGTCTGTCGCTCGTACATGAAGGTGTCCATGTCGCGGACGATGGGGAAGGCCAGCTCCTTGCCCGACTCCTGGAGGATCGGGATCGGCCCCACGTCGATCATCTGATGGACCGCAGGGGTCAGCGGGATGGTCGCTCCCGCCATCCGGGCGATGCGCGGGCTCCACACACCACAGGCGATGACCACGTAGTCCGCCTCGATCCGGCCCTTGTCGGTGATGACCGCTTTGACCCACCCCCGGTCTGTCTCGATGCCGACGATCTCGGTGTTGGCCACGGTCTGCAAGGCACCGAGGCCGGTGGCCCGCTCCCGGAAGA
>JALDXM010000357.1:0-2874 GCA_032155085.1 Actinomycetota bacterium
CGGTCATGGACATCACGACGACCGACAGCAGCTCGTGGTTCTTCACCAACCAACGCCGGGCGTTGAAAAGGACGATCTCGGGGCTCGGGCCGGGAGTCTGGGTCAAGCCGCGGAAGCTACAGAGCCGGAGAGGGGAGTCGAACCCCTGGCCTATTCATTACGAGTGAATTGCTCTACCACTGAGCTACTCCGGCGGGAGGCCTAATGGTAAAGGGTCCATCGAGACTGAGCCAGATGATGCGGGCCCGAGATGAAGGTGGTCCCCGTTTCCGCCCACAGCCGATTGTCTCCGCTGCACGGCGTCGGGCTCAGAGTGACGTAATGCGGCCCAGACGAAATTCAGTCTTCAGAGCCGAGGCCGGCGAAGAGGTTCGCCAGGACCAACTCACGTCTGAGATTGGCCTGGATGTCGACCACCGCGTCGAGAATCTTCTCGGCAGAAGCAACGGCCTTCCTGGGGGTCACATCGGTGAAGTCGCCAAGGGGGAGGTCGGAGTTGCGCACGGGGCCGCCCAGTTGCAGCGAGGCCGAATCGGTATACCAGGAAGCAAGGATCTCGAGACCGTTGACCAATAGCGACTGTTCGGCCCTCCTACGCGCCCGTTGCTCGCGGTCCTTCGACATCTCACCCGTAACCGACTGATCGACGAGGGGGCTGATCTCGGCGAGGACCGCCGAAGCGAGCCTCTGACCGTCCCCTGGATGTGGAGTGACCTGGGCCGGGATGGAAAGCCAGAGATCCCGGAACTGCGAGACCTCGGGCTGATTCATCAAGGCAAGGGCGAGACCGGGCCGACCCCCGGAGACGATCGCCACGCTGCTGGCCGCATCGCGGGCCACTCCTCGGGCCTCGAGGGCTTCCACCATGGTCGGGAGCGGCACCCGACCGACATGGATCGTGCGGCATCGCGAGGCCACAGTGGCCGGGAAGTCGTCTTCGGACTCAGCCACCAGGAGGAAGATCACGGACGCAGTCGGCTCCTCCAGAGTCTTGAGCAGAGCGTTGGCCGCCTGCTCGGTCATCGATCCGGCCTCCGGAAACAAGAACACCGATTTGTCCGACTCGACCGGGCGCAGGGAGGCCCGGGTCACCACGGTTCGGGCCTGGTCGACCCCCAGGCTGGTCGCCCCCTCGGGCTCGATCACCGTGACGTCCGGATGAGCCCCGATCCGGACCAGACGACACGACCTGCATTCTTCGTCGTGCCGGCCGTCCTCCGGACAGAGCAGAGCCGCGGCGAAGCGGACCGCCAGGGTTCCCTTGCCCACGGAGTCCGGCCCGGTGAAGAGATAGGCCTGGGCGGGGGCGGGAACCTCGCGTCGAAGGAGATCGACTACCCGATCGTGCCCGATCACCCCGGCAAAGCTGTCAGTCATCACCGATCACCTGCATCACCCGATCCACGAGATCAGCCACGGGTTGGGCGCCGTCGAGAAGGGTCACCCGGTTGGGCTCGGCCACCGCAAGATCCCGGTAGCCGGTCCGCACCGCCTCCTGGAACTCCAGGCTCTCGCTTCCGATGCGGTCCGGACGATCCTGTCGGGCCAACGCGGTGCCTGGATCGACCTCGATAACGAAGACGAATCCGGGCTCCACTCCCTCGAGCGCGGCCTCGTTGATCTCCCTCACCTGGTCCTCGCCCAGACCGCGGGCCGCGCCCTGATATGCGATCGAGGAGTAGTAGGTCCTATCGCTGACCACCCAGGCGCCCCGGTCCAGCGCAGGCTCCACGATCTCACGGGCGAGCTGGGCCCGCTGGGCGGCAAAAAGCAGGACTTCAGCCCAGGGATCGACGTGACCGGAGTCGAGAAGCAGCTGACGGATTTGCTCACCGAGCGGTGTGCCACCAGGCTCTCGGACCTCGACCACCTCATCCCCGGCGGCGCCGAGGCGGGCTGCCAGTGCGGCCGACAAAGTGGTCTTGCCGCTTCCATCGCCGCCTTCTAGCGCAATATATCGGTGGTTTCGGGTGCCTTTCCGTGTCACATTGAGAGACGGTAACGGTCACCCGGGACACGGGTCGTATTGACATCGGCCCGTTCTATCGAGTCAACTCAGCACACCTATGCCCAAGACCCTCGTCATAGTCGAGTCGCCCACAAAGGCCCGAACGATCTCCGGATTCCTCGGGCCGGAGGTCGCTGTGGAGTCGTCGATGGGCCACATTCGCGACCTCCCTCGGTCGGCCGCTGAGATACCGGCGAGTGCCAAGGGCCAGAGCTGGGCCCGGCTTGGCGTCGACGTCGACAACGACTTCGAGCCCCTTTACGTGGTCCCGAAGGAGCGCAAGGAGCGAGTCAAGATGCTCAAGCAGCTGCTGGCGGACGCGGAGGAGCTGTATCTGGCCACGGATGAAGACCGGGAGGGTGAGTCGATCGCCTGGCACCTGACGGAGGCGCTCAAACCCAAGGTGCCAGTCCACCGCATGGTCTTCCACGAGATCACCCAGCACGCCATCGAAGATGCTTTCGCCAACCCCCGAGATCTCGACCTTCGCCTGGTGCAAGCCCAGGAGGCACGGCGGATCCTGGACCGGCTCTATGGCTTCGAAGTCTCCCCGGTCCTGTGGCGCAAGGTCCAGCAGGGTCTGTCGGCGGGACGGGTACAGAGCGTGGCGGTGCGAATCGTTGTGGAGCGTGAACGGGAGCGGATGCAGTTCACCACGGCGTCCTACTGGAGCCTCGAAGGCACTTTCGCCCCGGCCGACGACCTGGACAAGACTTTCGACGCGACGCTGCTCCAGGTCGACGACGCGCGGGTCGCCACCGGAAAGGACTTCGACTCGACAGGCCAGCCCAAGCAGGGCGTGCTCGTCCTCGACCAGGCCGAGGCGACCGGCCTCGCCGAGGGTCTCCTCGATTCCACCTTCGAGG
>JALDXM010000358.1:0-2851 GCA_032155085.1 Actinomycetota bacterium
GGCGCGAGCACGGAACACCTCGTCGTCGGATCCCTGGTACTTCTCGGCCGACTTGAGGACCGACATGGCCTCGATCTTGGCCTGGGCCGGGTCGTACACACCGCAGAAGAGATCGCAGTGGGCGTGGGCGGTTGTTACCTGCCGCATGTGGCTCCTTCGTTGTCGTCTTGGCAACCCGACCATACCCTTCCAGGCCGAATCTCATGCAGCGCTTCCGCGTATCCGAGGACTCGATGCGGCCCACCCTGGCGCCGGGTGACGAGTTCGTGGCTACCGCCTCCCGTCCCGCACAGGTGGGGGACATCGTGGTCCTCCCCCATCCAGGCAGGGAGGACTTCTGGCTGGTGAAAAGGCTGGCGGCAGGCCCTGGTGAGATGGTGGATGGCCACGGTCCGCTCGGACCAGGGGAAGCCTGGGTCGTCTCCGACAACCCGGGTGCTGGCGTGGCCGACTCCCGTCGGTTAGGGCCGGTGCCAATCGAAAGCCTCCAGCCCCTCTTGACCCATCTCGACGGGGCCACCTTCGCCGAGGCAGTCGCCCTGCTCACGGCCGAAGAAGATGCCTTCGCAGCCGTGGTCGGCGAACACGGCCCACCTCCTTTCTGGAACCGGCCCGCCGGGTTCCCCACATTGGTCTGGCTGATCCTCGAACAACAGGTCTCCCTGGAGTCCGGGGCGGAGATGTATCGCCGGCTCCACGGTCTGCTCGGGCAGATCACGCCCGGGGCAGTGGCCGGCGCCGGTGAGGCCTCGTTGCGCGGGATCGGGATCACCCGGCAGAAGGCCGGGTATCTGCTCGACCTGGCCGCCTCCATCACCGATGGCGAGCTCGATCTGGATGATCTGGGGCAGTCGTCATCGGAGGAGGCGCGAGTGACACTCCTGGCGATGAAGGGCATCGGGCCCTGGACCGCCGACGTGTATCTGCTCTCCGCGCTCCGCTTCCCCGACGTGTTCCCAATCGGCGACCGTGCACTTCAGGTGGGGACCGGCGAGGTCCTCGGCATGACCGGGGTGCCCGACCTCGACGAGCTCGAGCTGATCTCAGCCCCCTGGCGGCCGGTGCGGGCGGTCGCGGCCCGGATCATCTGGCACGCGTACCTGGCGACCCGGGGGCGTGTCGAGCCACCGGACCCAACGGTTGAGCACACATCTGGCCGAGGTGCGTAGAGTCGAGGCATGACCGAGTTCGTGGTCCAGATGGAGAACCGTCCGGGCCGGCTCGCAGCCCTCACCGAGGCACTCGCAGCCTTCGGGGTCAACATCGAGGCACTGGCCGCATACGGCCACGACGGGGAGGGCACCGTCCGCTTGATCGTCGACGACGCCGCCACCACGCGACGGGTGCTCGATGAGGCCGCTCTGCACAACGAGGAGCGGACGGTTCTCACCGCCCAGCTGCCCCATCGTCCCGGCGAGCTGGCCCGGCTCACCCGGCTGGTCGCCGACGCCGGCGTCAACATCGAGGCCATCTACGTCCTCCGCGCCAACGCAGAGGGGATCGAGTTCGCCATCTCCATCGACCAGGACGACGAGGCGATGCCCGACTTGCCGATAACCGGAGGGGCACTGGTGGTGTAGAGGGCGGCGGTGGGGATCTAACCGTGGTGTAATAACGGCGCAGCCCTACTCTGCCCCGCCATGTTCTCAACGATCTCCCAGTGGGTGAGTTCCCACCGCGTCATCTCAATTGTCTCCGCAGTCTTGATTCTGGCCGCCGGAGCGGCGGCTTTCATGCTGGGCGGTGAGGAGCCCGTCACGACGACCACCACCGTCGCCCCGACGACCACAACGTCGTCGCTGGCTACCACCACCTCGGAGGCGACGACTACCACCCTCGCCGGCGGTACTTCCCAGATCAACGGGCTCCCGGTCGAGGACGAGGCTTTGCTCGACCGACGACTGCTTGCGGTGAAGATCGACAACCATCCCAACGCCCGCCCGCAAACGGGCATCGACGCAGCCGACCTGGTTTGGGAGTACATGGCGGAAGGTGTCACCCGGTTCATGGCGTTCTGGCAGCAGAGCGACAGCGAGTACCTGGGCCCGATGCGGTCCGCCCGGCCCACCGACCAAACCCTCCTCGCCTACTTCAACGAGCCCACCCTCGCGATATCGGGTGGGCAGAGCTGGGTACGCGAGATGATCGCCTCGGTTGGCGTCCACATCATCGGCGAGGTCGAGCCGGCCACCTTCCGCTCCCCCGACCGGAATGCTCCCCACAACCTGTACAACAACACCGAGCTCCTCCGGGAGTACGCCGACGAGCAGGGCTATCCCGACGAGCCGATCGATGGCCCGATGTGGGAGTTCGGGCCGATGCGAGAGGATGCCGACGAGGCCAGCAAGGTCTCCTTCGATTTCCTGGGCAACCCTGTCGAGTGGACCTGGGACGAGGCAGAAGGAGTGTGGCTGCGCTCCGTCGCCGGTGATGAGTCGAACACAGTCACACCGGAGGGTGAGGAGACCCAGATCGGGTTCCCGGTCATCATCGCGATGTATGTGGAGCAGTACAGCGTGGGCGATCTCCCGACCAGCAACACCACTGGACAGGGGCTCGTCTACATCTTCGCCGACGGCAAGGTCGTCCAGGGGACGTGGCAGCGGGACGACATCGACGAATGGTTCACGCTGGCCGACAATGACGGAGAGCAGATCCTCGTGCCCCCGGGTCAGGTATGGATCTCGCTGGTGCCGAACACGTCAGGCATCGTGCTCGAGTAGATGAGTTCTGAGTTCTAGGTTGTGGGTGGTGGGTGTCGTCTCACGGGTTGAGCGTGCGTTGTCGGCGGCTGAGGACTCCCAGCCTGTCCTCAATGCGTTCACTTCGATCGATGCCCAGAGCTCTGTAG
>JALDXM010000359.1:0-2845 GCA_032155085.1 Actinomycetota bacterium
GAGATCCGCCGGCTTCTGCGCATATGAACGCACGCTGCGCCGCCGCTTCATGATCCGGTCGATCCTGGCCGACCTCGCTTCCCTAGGTGTTGCGGTTGTCGTGGCGTCGCTCTACGTCTTCGGAACCGCCTTGCCCTGGAACTCGACCCTCGGCGGCACTCGCACGATTCCGATGGTGCTCTACCTCACGCTGTCGATGATCCTGTTCTCGATGATCACGGGCCAGATGTCGGGGCCCGGAGTCCCACGACCCACTTATGGGCGGATGTTCGCCATTTTTCTGGGCACCGGTGGCCTCACCGCTTTGCTCCTCCTGTTCAGCCGGCAGTACTACTCGAGCCGTTTCCTCCTGGCCACCGCCGGCACCTGGCTGGTGTTGGCCACCGCCCATCGAATCGTCAGACGTCGGCGACCCTGGACAGAGCGGATCGCCATCATCACGGGTGAGAAGCAGCTGGCCGAAGACGTGATCGACTCGCCACACGCCGATGTGGTCTGGGTCCTCGATCCCAAATCGGAAAGCGTGCCCGACCTCCCGGACCGCAATGTCACGATGGCCGTCGATCTCAAGGTGGTCCTCTCCGAGCGCGTCGCCCAGTTCATCTCGTCCTGTGACGTCGCCGGGTACACGATCCAGCCCTTCACATCCATATATGAGGAGCACACGGGTCGGGTCCCGCTGGTTCACCTGGCCGAGGGGTGGGAGATCTCCGCCCCCCTCCTCGAGGTGGCGCCCTGGTTGCCCGGCAAGAGGGCAGTCGAGACTGTCGCTGCGGTGATCACGGCCCCGTTCTGGATGATCCTGGCCGGGTTGGTCGGCATATACCTGAAGCTGAGCACCCGGGGCCCGGCGGTCTTCAAGCAGGAGCGCATCGGCTTCGGTGGCGAGCCCTTTGTCATGTACAAGTTCAGAACGATGAGTGAAGACGCCGAGAGCAACGGCCCGAGCTTCGCCAGCGAGAGAGATGACCGCCTGATACGCGGTGGGAGGTTTCTCCGCAAGTCCCGCCTCGACGAGATCCCCCAACTATGGAATGTCCTGAAGGGAGAGATGAGCCTGGTCGGTCCACGGGCCGAGCAGGTTCCCTTCGCAGACGCATTCACACGTCAGATCCCGTTCTATGCCCACCGTCATCTGGTGCGGCCGGGAATCACCGGATGGGCTCAGGTCAACTACGGATATGCCGATGATCAGGCAGACACCGTCGAAAAGCTGACCTATGACCTCTATTACATCAAGCACATGTCCCCGGTTATGGACCTCCGCGTGCTCTGGAAGAGTGTCTGGACGGTCTTGACCGGGTTCGGTGCTCGCTGAGCGTTCCTGTGCTTGAAGCCGACCGGAGGGGATTCCGGGCCCCGGGCACCACCTTCATGGTCGCCGGTGGGCTCATAGGGGCTGTGGGCGCCTACCTCTTCCAGGCTTACGGTGGCCGTCAACTCGGCACCGAGGCCTTTGCGCCCGTTGGTCAGCTGTGGACGGTGTTCTTCATCATCGCGACCGTGTTGCTGGTCCCTGTCGAGCAGTACATCACCAGAGAGGTCGCCGTGGGCCGGAAAGTCATCCCCGGCGATCTGGTGCCTGCGATGTCGGTTGCCGGCATCGGAGCACTCGTAGGTGGCGCCTTCGTGTTCATCACGATCGATCGCCTATTCGGTGGGAGCTTCCAGTACGTCGTCCAGATCCTTCTCCTCATGGTCGCCTACGGGCTGCTCGTAGTCGGCAAAGGTGTCTACGCCGGCCGCCGCCTGTTCGCAAAGGTGGGGTGGGTCCTGATCGTCGAGACTGTGGTGCGCCTGGTGGCGGGGATCGTCGCCATTCAATTGGTCGCGACGGCAGAGTCTTTGGGCTGGGCGATGGTCCTCGGCGGATTCGCCGTTCTCGGCATGGGTTGGTGGCGTCATGACCAAGGCCAGATCCGCCCACCGGCGGCACCACCCACTCGTTTTCTGGGTGGTTACGTAGGAGGAACCGCCTCGTCGCAAGTGCTCCTGGGTGCCGCCCCGGTTGTCGTTGCGCTGCTTGGGGGCGCCCAGGCAATCCAATCGGTGATCTTTGCCACGTTCACTCTGTTTCGAGCCCCCCTGACCCTGATCTTCGCCCTCCAGGGCCGGGTCCTTCCGTACCTGGTGGGTATGGCCGATTCCGGGGATCGCAAGGGCCTGGCCCAGATTGCACGAATCGTCGTGATCGGTGGCGTTCTACTAGCCGGTCTGGGAGCGCTGGTGGGATGGCTCGTGGGACCGGAGGTCGTAAGTCTTCTCTTCATTCCCGAGTTCGCACCGTCGGCGACCGTGGCCGCGCTCACCGCCGCGGGGGTGATGGCAGCGGCAACAGCCCAGATTGCAGGTCAGGTGCTGGTGGCGGAGGGTCGGACCCCGAGGCTTTCGATTGCGTGGGTGGCCGGGCTGGTGGCGGCGATAGTGGCGATCGTGTTGTTCCGGGTCGAGCCCGACGTCCGAGTCTCGCTCGCGTTTCTCGTCGGGGAGACCGTGGCCCTGGTCACCATGGCATTCCTGGCAACAGGTCGCCCGGTTCTCAAGTAATCCACTTCGAGTGCTCGGCGGCGAGGCTCGGCGGGAATCGCCAGCGAAGCTCCAACGGCACCATCGGGATCTCGTCGAAGACGACCAGGCCTGCCGACTCAGCCTTCACCAAGCCTGCCCTCAGCAGCGCGGGGAGGGTTCTGGGCAGCCGCACCCCCTCCCCCTTCTCGGCCGCCCGAACCAGACGAAGCAGCTCGGCGACGGCACTCGAGCCGATTGCGGCCACCCAGAATCTCCGCACATAGGGGTCGGTGGGCGCGAAGTCACCGCGGCGAGACTCCAGCCGGACCGGGACCAC
>JALDXM010000360.1:0-2844 GCA_032155085.1 Actinomycetota bacterium
ATCAGCCCGATCATCATCGAGGTATGCAGCTCGATGAACAGCTCGCGTGAGGTACCGGCCGGGTCGAGCCGGCGTTCGGCACTCATCGCCCTGATCAATGCCGACGACGCCCGTGCCATTTCGAAAGTAGAGATCTTGAATCTCTTGGAGTAGCGCTCGTTGCCGGCATCGAGGATCCCCGCGATGGCCTCGAGGAACCGGTTCCGGGTCTCCAGATAGGCGACTCTCACTGCATCGTCATGCGCGGCGTGGGCGACGAACTCGGTGAGTAGAGGCAGCCAGCCCGGTTCCCTGTCGTCGGCGTCTGCCATGAACCGGGAGACTTCCCTGAGGACGTCCTCCCAAACCTCTCCCTCCAAGACGATTCCCGCATAAGCCTCGATGCGCCGTTCGTAGTGGGCGTCGAGGACAGCCAGATAGAGGGCGTCCTTGTCCTCGAAATTCGAGTAGACCGCGCCCTTGGTGTACCCGGCCTCCTGGGCGATCTCCTCCAGCGTGGCGCCGTGAAAGCCCCTTCGCAGGAAAACCTCTCGGGCAGCTGCGATCAGGTCGGATCGGGTTTGCGCCTGACGCTCGCCTCTGGAGACTCGGATAGCCATCTCGGATACCGACGGTATCCTAATACCGGCGGTATGTCAATACCTCCCGAAGGAGCCGTAACCCGGATGACTGAACCGGTTGGGAACTTCGATCAGGGTCGGCCCCTCGGCGTCGAGCACAGAGGCGATCGTCTCGCCCACCTTGGAGAGATCCTCGACCAGGAGACCCCTGGCCCCGAAGGCATGGGCGAGTGCGACGAAGTCCGGGGGTTGGACGTCGACGCCGCTCCGTCGCCCGTATAGGTGATCCTGATGTCGTCGCTCCACGCCGTAGCCCTCGTCGTTGAACACCACCACGATCGCCGGGATGCTCTCCTGGACCGCCGTCATCAGGTCCTGAATGGTGAACATGATCCCGGCGTCGCCGATGATGGCGATGCTCGGGGTGTCGGGGCGGGCCAGTCGGGCTCCGATGGAGGCGGGTAGGGCGAAGCCAAGCGTGCCGAACCCCGATGGCACGAACCAGGTGCGGGGGCGATCGGCCTTCCAATGAGACCGCGCCCAGAAGGCGATGGTGGTCGGGTCGTTGAAGACGAGCGACTCAGGGGGAAGGACAGCCCGAATCTGGTCGAGCACCCCGATCTCGACCGGGGTGCCGACCGCCTCGCTGATCCGGGCCAGGGTCTTGGCTACCTCGTCGTCACGCCAGGGGAGCGCTTCGTGCCCGAGATGATCGAGCTCCTCGTCCAACGCCTTCAGCGCCACGGTGGCATCACCAACCAAGCCGGCCTCCACGCGATGGTTGCGCCCGATCTCGGCGGGGTCGATGTCGATCTGGACGATGCGATCAGGGAGACGTAGCGACCAGCCGCCGGTGGGGAAGTAGGAGAACCGGGTCCCCACCGCCAGGAGCACGTCACACTCCGCGATGAGATCACGGACGGGTTGCTCGTTGGCCCAGTTCCCCAGGTGAAGTGGATGCTCGGACGGGATGGCGCCTTTGCCCTTCTGAGTGGTGATGGTCGGTGCCCCGAGCCGCTCGACGATGCGAACGAGCGCCGCGGCCGCTTCCGGGGTGGCGATTCCGCCGCCGGCCCAGACCAAAGGACGTTCCGCCCCGGCCAGAACCGCTGAGGCCCGGCTCAGGGCATCCCGGTCGATCGGGTGCTCGATGTTCGGCGACGGCGCCGACGGTCCCATCGTCGCCGTCGAGGTGAGGGCCTCGTTGGCGAACTCGACCAGGGCCGGTCGTGGCCGCCGGTTGCGAAGTGCGAAGAAAGCTGTCTGCACTGCCGCGGGGATCTCATCGGGCAGAGCCACCTGGGCGGCGTGTCCCGACACCGGCCGGAAGATCCCGAACTGGTCGGAGATGTCGTGGAAATGGCCCTTGCCCCTGCGGCGAACCTCTGGCGGGTTCTCGCTGACGAGGTGAAGAACCGGCACGCTGTCGTTGAGGGCCGTCGCCATGGCGGTGATGGTGTTGAGGGCGCCGGGCCCGTTCGAGGTGAAGGCAACACCGGGCCGGCCCGACGCCCGGGCGTAGCCGTCGGCCATGAACACGGCCGATTGCTCGTGGCGCACCTCGATGTGACGAAGCTCGGGGTGATCGACGAATGCGTCGTACACGGCAAGGGTTCCCACTCCGGGGATGCCGAAGAGAAGGTCGACGCCCTCACCGATCAACGACTCCACCAGGACATGAGCGCCGGTCCGGCCTGTCATCAGCATCCCTGGCCCGCGGCCACGTCGGTGACCCAGGTCTCCGGAAAGGTCACACTCTGGACGAGCATGATCTGGGTTTCGGTCACCGCCGCATCGTCACCGTCGACCCCAACGGGCAGCCTGGCCCAGCAGGTTGCGTCGGCCGAGACCCAGCCGACCGGGCGCGACGTCTCGGTCTCCTGGCCCAGGATCGCCCATCCCGCCCCGCCGGCGCGAACCGTGTACAGGTCTACACCCGATCCCGTCTCGAAGCCCGAGAACGGATCCCACTGTTCGCCGTCCGGTGATGACCACACCGCGGGTTCCCCGATTCCGGTGCCGCCCACGGCCACGAACCTGCCGTCGCGCCAGGCGATGTTGTAGACATAGGCGCCCTCACCCAGCTTGTCGTCGGTGGTGGTCCAAGATCGGCCGTCGTCCGAGACCCAGGCGGTGGGCTCGCAGACCGGCCACATCCCGAACGGCTCTTCAGGGTTGCCTGCCACCAGGGTGACGAAGCCGATGTCGGCTGCGGCCATCGGGGGCACGTCGGGTGACACGCGGGTGGGCGGCCGACACGACGAATCGAACGGCACTTCCACCG
>JALDXM010000361.1:0-2826 GCA_032155085.1 Actinomycetota bacterium
CGACACCGGAGGGCCGGACCGTACGCTCAACGTGGAGTTCTCCCCGGATGGGGCCTCCCTGGCAGTCTCGTTTGTCTGGTCACCGTCCGAGCTGTGGCACTTCTCGACCGGAGACTGGGCGCCGATCGCGCAATACCGTGCTGAACAGAGCACGGGAACCGCCGAGGCGCCAAGCGAGAACCTCTTGTTCACCCCAGATGGGGCAACCTTGATCGCAACGGACGTTGCCGACGCCGGGGAAGGACGCATCGTCTTCATGGATGCAGCGACTCTCGAGCCCCTTCATCAGATTTCCGATGCTCATGATGGAGGGATCATTCAGCTGGATCTGAACGAGGAGGGAACACTTATGGCCTCCGCAGGCCTCGATGGGTTCGTCAGGATCTGGGACGTCGGGTCACGTGCATTAGTGCATCAAGTCCCGGTGTCTCGGGACGGCACCGGCTTGGGTGGTGTTGCCTTTGTCGGAGACGGGCGGCACGTGGCGGTGACACACCCAGACACCGGGGAGGTGCGTGTAGTGACTATCGACACCGATGAGTTGCTCGACATCGCCCGCACCAAACTCACCCGCGGATTCACCGACACCGAATGTGTCACGTATCAGATCGATCCGTGCCCGACCCTGGAAGAGATCCAGGCTGGCTGAGACTGTCGATCGTCAGGCCAGGCGCTGCGCCAGAAGAGCGGCGCCTCGATAGGCGATGGCGGCGATCGAGATCATCGGGTTCACCCCTGAGGAGGTGGGGAAACAGGCCCCGTCCATGACATAGACCCCGGGCACACCGTGGACCTCGTTGTTGGAGTCCACTACCGACGTATCGGGGTCGGATCCCATGCGGGCGCTTCCCATCTGGTGAAACGAGAAGTAGGAAGTCTGATGGGGCCCGTAGCCGAGGGCGTCGGAGCTCTCGACGAAGGCATCGATGGGCTCCCGTTCGGGCAGCCACCGTACCGGCTTGGCCGCCGAACTGAAGATCTCGGCGGCACCGGCGGCTGCCAGCAACTCCGCACCCCGGCGCACACCTTCTCTGATGTGGGCGCGGTCGTAGGAGGAGATTCGGTACTTCCACTGCGGGCTCCCGTCCTTGCGCACGGTCACGCTCCCGTGATCCCTGTCGCGGAGGAGAATCCCGGCAACGGCCAGATGTCCAAGACCCAGGATGTCGCGCTTGAAAGATGCCCCGTCCTCCCATCCAGCGAACGCTGCCGGGAACAGCGGGTGGATCGGGGCTGTCTCGAACCTGAACCCATATCCACGCCCGTCGAGGTCGGCGAACTCGTCGCTGTATCGGGTCTGCAAGCGGCCGGTCCACGGCTCGACCATCTCATCGAAACGGCCCCAGACAACGGTGACCGGATGAAGACGCAGGTATCGGCCCACCGGGCGTGCGTCGATACCGCTCCTCAGCAGCAGAGCGGGCGTGTTCAGAGCTCCAGCCGCCACTACAACGGCGGTGGCCCTGACGTGAAGAGTGTGATCCCCAACCCGGGCATACACGCCGCCGGCTCTGCCCCCCTCTAAATCGATCGCCTCGACGTCGCAGCCAACCACAATCCGGGCACCGCCCTCCGACGCGTCCTGGAGGTAGGTGGCCAGCATCGAGTTCTTGGCCCCGACCCGGCAACCCATGGTGCAGAACCCGCAATCACTTTCCGTGCAGCCGGAGACATTTCGGGGCATCTCGTCGACATGCCAGCCCAGGTTGCGCAGCCCTTTCTCCAGGATCTGGTCTCGCGAGGGGGGCTCGCAGTTGTCCTGATTCGTCTCCAACCTCTCCTGGACCGCCTCCAGGGCGGTGTCGAAGCCGTCGCCGGTGAAGATGCTTTCAAAGCCCGTAATCCGATCCCATTCCTCACGGACCGACGGGGGAGTGGGGAATGAAGTCGTGTAGTTGACGACGGTGCCGCCGCCCAGCGTGGCGCCGGCCAGCATGATGGTGCCACCATCGGTCGTGCTGCCGAGGGCACCATCGACGTACATCGAGGCGTAGGCATCCGATTCGAGATGGGTGAAATCGGACCGGTCGTTGTATCCACCTTTCTCCAGGACGATCACACGCAGCCCGGCGGCCGCCAGGACCCCTGCGGCGGTGCCACCCCCGGCACCGGAGCCGACGACCACGACGTCACAGTCGAGGGTGGTGTCCTTCTCGATCGGCACGGTTTCCATTCGCGCCGATCCCGTCGGGGCCGGTCCATCCGGCCCGGGGTACGACATGGCGGACCATGAGGCCGGGGGCCGCGCCGGGTCATCGGTGGTAACCCAGAGCAGTGCCGCCAACGTCTTCAGGGCCCGGACACCTTTTCGGGACAGCTCCAGCCGGCTGCCCAGCATGGAGCCGAGTGCCTTAGCCCGCTCCTCGGGGGACAAGTCGCGGAGTCTCTTGGCCCGTCCGTACAGAGCAAGCCCGCCCGCAGGGGAGTCGAGCATCCTGAGAAACAGCTTCATGTCCCGACGGTCGTTGTCGTGTGGCAGGGAATCGAAGACGAGCGGCAGCCCCGCCGAGAGTCCCAGATCCGATCCGTTCGTGGTCCAGGCCGGACCGTCGCCGGGAACCGAGGGAAGAAAGGTGTCGACCACGACATCGAATGTCTCGAGGTCGCGGGCGGCGAGCGTCACGTCGCGACTCTACGTCCCCGCTATTCCGCCGGAGTCAGGTTGCGGTTCACCCGGAACAGATTCCCCGGGTCGTACTCTGCCTTCACCCGTTGCAGACGCTCGTAATTGGCCCGGTAGGACGACTCGATTCGCTCCGTGTCATCGTCGACGGTCTGGAAATTGATGTAGTTCCCACCGGTGGAGAACGGCTTGATCTTCTCCCA
>JALDXM010000362.1:0-2818 GCA_032155085.1 Actinomycetota bacterium
GCGCCCGGGAGCCCAACTTTGGTCAGACCGGTCCGGATAGGCGACTGGCCGGTCAGGAAGGCGGCTCGACCGGCTGTACAGCTCTGCTGCCCGTACCAGTCGGTGAATATCGCGCCCTCTCGGCCGACGCGGTCGATGTTCGGCGTTTGGTAGCCCATCGACCCGTGGTTGTAGATGCTGGGATTCCACCAGCCGATGTCATCACCCCACAGGACCAGGATGTTCGGCTTTCCGTCAGGCATGGGGTCTTCCTTCCTTGTCGGTCCGGACGATGCAGCGGAAGCCGAGATGGGACATCGAGGTGTCGATCATCTGGGGCTGGCGCGCCGCCGGGCGGTAGCGCAGGCAGTAGTTGGGGGCGCACAGATGTGAGCCTCCCTTGATGACTCTGCGCGGGATGTGCTCCCCGGGCTGACCGGGGTTGTAGCTGTGCTCGGGTGTGGTCACTCGGGGGTTGGTGGGGACACAGCAGGCGTGCTCCGCTGCGTCGGGATGACTACGCGTGTACCAGTCGATGGTCCACTCCCAGACGTTGCCCGCCATGTCCTGGAGGCCGTACCCATTCGGCGGGAAGCTGCCCACCGGTGATGTCCCTTCGAACCCGTCCACCTGCAGGTTCTGCCAGGGGAATTCACCTTGCCAGCTGTTGGCCATGGCGTTGCCATCCGGGAAATGCTCGTCACCCCAGGTGAAGATGGCCCCTTCCAGCCCGCCTCGGGCGGCGAACTCCCACTCCGCCTCTGTCGGTAACTCCTTCCCTACCCATCGGGCGTAGGCCTCGGCGTCCTCGTACGCGATGTGGACCACCGGGTGGTTTCCCTTGCCGTGGAAGGTGGTGCCGGGGCCGCCCGGTCTCCTCCAGTGTGCCCCAGGCAGGTAAGCCCACCAGTTCCGGTAGTCGTTCAGATCGACCGGGCCCTGGGTCTTCTGGAAAACCAGCGAGCCGGGGACCAATAAGTCGGGGTCGGCATCGGGATACTCGTCAGGGTCGAGAGGCCGCTCGGCCACGGTGACATACCCCGTTTCCTTGACGAACTTGCGGAACTCGGCATTGGTTACTTGGTGCTGGTCCATCCAGAACCCGTCCACCGCCACCTCGTGGACCGGTCGCTCCTCCGGGTAGAAGTCCTCAGAGCCCATGAGGAACCGGCCCCCAGGAATCCAGCACATCCCATCGCGGTTCCGTCGGCCCGGGGAGATCCCGACCTGTGTCTCAGTCATCGGGCGAGTGCCTCGTTCACTTTTTCGGCGTCCAAACGGTCATGGGCGACCAGGAGGCCACCGGCGTCCCTGATGGCGCCGACCAGGGCACGCGCCCACGTGTTCTCCCAAACGATGACGGCAGCGGTGTTGCCCGGGTCGAGAGCCTCGCCCGCAGCCAAGGCATCCTGGTCACTGAGGATCCTGGTGACGTCGCCTTCGAGGTCGTCGAACATCGTGGGATCTTCGGCCTGGTCGATCTCGATGACGACTACGTCGCCATCTTGTGTCTTGGTCACCAGGACGAGGTCAAGGATCGTGATCGTTCCCATCTCAACCAGGCCAGCCAGGGCGGGGATGATCTCCCCCTTGAATTGACTGCCGGGAAAGGCGATGACCGCAAGCTCGACAGCCCCGGATGCTTCGTCAGCTATGGGTTGCTCCTTTCGGTCTCAGGCAAAGAAGCGTTTCACCGATCGCTGATCCCATGGCTGCCGAAGCTAGCGCCTGGGAACGACGGCGAATCACAGGTCGGTGTCGGCCCCGAAAGGCGATGCCGGAGTCGGCATCCCCGGTCATACATCGGGCAATATGGGTCAACTCTCTGGAGGTGGATGCAGATTGACTGTCGCGACGATCGACACAGATGGGTGGTACGCCTCGGATTCGGCGGAGGTCGCCGATTCCCTCGAGGTGGATCTGGCCAAGGGCCTTGGCTCCGATCAAGTCAGGGCCCGGCTCGAGGCGTATGGGCCCAACCGCCTGTCTGAAGCGGAGAAAGAGTCGGTCCTGGAGGCCTTTCTCCGGCAATACCAGGACTTCATGCAGATCGTTCTGCTCGTCGCCGCGGTCGTCAACCAACTGGTCACGGGTGACGTGGCCACGACCGTGCTTCTCGCCGGCCTGACCGTCTTCAACGCCATCATCGGCCTGCGTCAGGAGGCCAAGGCAGAGGAGAGCGTTGCTGCCCTTGCCTCGATGATGAAGACGATCGCCCGAGTTCGACGGGATGGCCAGGTTCTGGAGGTGCCTGCCGAAAACCTCGTGCCCGGCGATGTGGTGCTGATGGAGGCGGGAAACGTCGTCCCCGCAGACGGCCGGATCGTGATGGCGGCCACCCTGGAGATCGAAGAGGCTGCACTGACCGGCGAGAGCGTCCCGGTAGGGAAGGACACCGCTGCGGTTCCCGGCCAGGACATCGCCCTCGGCGATCGCACCTGTATGGCCTACATGAACACCTCGGTGACCCGTGGCCGGGGGGAGATGATCGTCACCGCAACCGGGATGAAGACTGAGATCGGGCACATTGCCGACCTCCTAGCCGGCACCGAGGCAGAGAAGACCCCGCTCCAGAAGCAGTTGGACGGCCTCTCCAAGGTGATCGCTTCTATCGCGGCCGTCGCCCTGCTGATCGTGATCGCACTCGGGCTGGCCCAGGGTCAGACCTTCGACACGTTGTTCATCACGGGTGTTGCCTTGGCCGTGGCCGCCATCCCGACTGGTCTGCCGGCTGTGGTCACCGCCCTCCTGTCGATAGGTACGAGGGAGATTGCCCAACGTCACGCCATCATCAAGCGTCTGCCGGCAGTGGAAACGCTGGGCTCGACCTCGGCGATCT
>JALDXM010000363.1:0-2800 GCA_032155085.1 Actinomycetota bacterium
GTCGAAGGGGTGGGCGAACACCGTCCACCAGCCACTGGTGGCAACTTCAGGCTCGGGCCGAAATGAGCTGATGAAGACCCCAGCAGTGGGGATGGTCCACGCGATCCCGATGATCAGAACCAGGACCTTCGCCAGCCAACCGCTCGACTCCCGGCCTGGGGGCGCCGTGGTCGTGGCCGCTTCCGTGGCCTCGCCAGCCCGAGGTGGGAAGCCTTCGACTGTCTCGGCGGTCATGCCCCTATCCCTTGCTGTCGCAGGTTCCGCACGTTGATCACCATGATCGGGACTACGGCCACCAAGAGGATCACGGCGAGAGCGGTGGCAAAGCCAAAGTTCCGGAAGCGAAACATCTCATTGAACATTCGATTGGCGATCACGTCGGTCTGGAAGTTCCCGTTGGTGGTCACGTAGACGATGTCGAAGACCTTGAGCACGGCGATGGCGGTGACGGTGAAGACCGTGATGACCGACCCACGTATCGAAGGCAGCACGATGCGGAGGAAGGTTTGAAATTCGCCGGCCCCGTCGATCCGGGCCGCTTCCAACAGCTCCACCGGTACGCCTTTGATGGCGGCGGACAGGATCACCATGGCGAAACCGGTCTGGATCCAGATGAAAGCGACGATGAGTGCCAGGGTGTTGATGGGGATCTCTTGCAGCCACGGAACGGGCTCGCCGCCCAAGGCGGTGACGATGGCGTTGAGGACCCCGATCTGTGGCTGTCCCTCGGGTCGCCATTCGTAGATGAAGCGCCAGATGACAGCGACACCGGCGCCTGAGATGCAGAGCGGGATGAAGATGAAAGACTTGGCCAGAGATTCGCGCTTGACCCGGTCGACGAGACCGGCAAAGACGAGACCGATGAGGAGGGCTCCGGCGGGCGCCAGGATCAGCCAAATCACGTTGTTGCGCAATGCGGACCGGATTCCCGGATCGGTGAACACCTGGACGTAGTTGTAGAACGGCCCTTCACCTTCTGGAACCTCGGTGAAGCTCTGGACGATGGTCCCGACTGCTGGGGCGACCAGGAAAACAGAGAGCACCACGATTGCCGGTCCGACGAAGACGTACGGTCGCAGCACCTCCGTGGCGCGAGGGGGGAGCAACTCGACCATCGAGTTGGCGACTACGAAAAGGGCCCAGATGCCGACCACACCGAGCACGATGCCGATGAGGGCCTGGACCGCCTTGCCGCCGAATGGCCCGAGGGCGTCGAGGGCGGTCTCGGATCGCAGCACTCTCAGGCCAAGCCAGATGAGGACCACCACTCCAGCTGCGATCGATAGGTCACGCACGATCGTCCAGCGTGGACGTCGATTCGCCTCTAGTTGAGTTTCAACCACGTCCGCCAAGCGAACTCCTGTCGGGGCCGATCACCCAACCTAACAAAACGAGGTCCCCGACGTCGCCGCCGGGGACCTCGACTCATCGATGGCTCAGCTCGCGGGCCAGCCATCCTCGATTGATTGGAATATCTCCTCGGTTCCTTCGCCGTTCGCTGCCACCCAGTCGACCATCCCGGTCCAGAACGAACCGGCGCCGACCTCAGCCGGCATCAAGTCACTGGCGTCGAAGCCAAAGGCGTCGGCGTTTTGCAGGATCGGCACCACTTCGGTGGCGGGGTACTGGGTATACCACTCGGTCGGGACCGTGGTGTTGGGGCTGATGAAGCCACCCAGTTCGATCCAGGCTTGGGCACCTTCCGGTGTCGCCAGGTATTCGAGCAGCGCTCGCACCTCGGGCCGATCACCATCGGTGAACATGGAGAACATGTCGCCCGCACCCAGGACCGGGTTGCCGATCGACTCGTCGATACCCGGGAGGTAGAAGAACGAGCTCGCCTCTCCGGGCGGGTTGGCCCATGCCGAGCGATCAGCTACGTCACGGTTCCCCGGCCAGAACTCGGGGATCCAGGTCGCCTGCTTCTGGAACCAGCATTGCGGGCCCGCCGCATCGAACATCGGGTTGGCCACATCCCGGATGTTGGTGGCATTGATCGCGGTGTTCCCGCCGAATACATAGTCCGGAGCGAACCAGATCGCCGACATCTCCTCAGCCGCGGCCAGGACCTCGGGCGAGTTGAACGGCACCTCGTGCTTCCACCACTGGTTGTAGAAATCGACGCCGGCCGTCCGGAGAACGATGTCCTCCAGCCAGTCGGTGGCGACCCAGCCGTCGGCGGCCTCGGACTCGATCCCGATGCACCATGGGTTGCCGTTTCCATCGGCGATGATCTGATCGCTGAGCGCGGTCATCTCATCCCATGTGGTTGGAATGGTGTAGCCGGCTTCTTCGAACGGCGCCACCGGGTACCACACGATCGACTTGACGTCGGTCTTGTAATACACGCCGTAGACGCCATCATCCACCATGGTCAGGTCAACGAAACCCTCGACCTGCTCTTCTCTCACCTTGTCGACGTTGAACCACTCGCTGATGTCGACCAGCGCACCGTCCGCCGCGTATGACGCCATTTTGCCCGGCTGGGCAATTTGGCCCAGATCTGGAGCATCATTGCCGTCAACCCTCGTCTGCAGGGCCAGTTCGTAGTCGGGGAGTCCTTCGTACTGGACATCGATCCCGGTTGCCTCACGGAAGGGATCGAGTGCCGCGTTGAAGTTTTCTTCCTCGCCTTCTACCCACTGGGCGACGATCTCGACGGTGGTGCCTTCGAACTCCCCGGCCAGTGCTCGGTCGAGATGCTCATAGCCGGTGTCCCCGGCCGCACCACCTTCACCTGTGGTCCCGGTGTCCTCACCGGCAGTCGTGGTGGCTCCATCACCTCCGTCGCCACCACAGG
>JALDXM010000364.1:0-2792 GCA_032155085.1 Actinomycetota bacterium
TGGCCACCGGCGTCGGCCAGCCCGGCGGCAGGTCCCAACCCAGCCACACGCACAGCCAGTCCACCATCGAGTCGGGGGCCAGCGCCGGGTGCGCGAGCAGGTCCAGCTCCTCGACCGGGGTGGAGCTCAGGAAATAGGGGACCAGGCTCGGATGCTGGACGAAGTCCCGGTATGACGAGTGCGCCTCGGCGGAGAAGAAGTCCATGGCCTCGGTCCATCGGTCGAGTGTCTCTTTGGGCTTGCGTGAGCGCCGATGAAGAAGCGACGACTCCAGGACCGCGGAAAGGGCCAGCTCCAGATTTCGGGCGGCGATGGCGGGGTGCCCGTATTTCTCAGAGATCACCTCGCCCTGCTCGGTGACCTTCAATTCACCGTCCACGGTGCCAAACGGCTGGGCAAGGATTGCAGCGTTCGTGGGGCCACCCCCTCGACCGATGGTGCCGCCGCGGCCGTGGAACAGCCGCAGATGGACTCCGTGCCGCTCGGCGACGTTCCGCATCGAGCGCTGGGCCTTATAGATCTCCCATTGCGATGTGGTGATCCCGCCCTCTTTGTTGGAATCGGAGTAGCCGAGCACGACCTCCTGGCTGTTGCCCCGGAGCTCGAGGATCTGTCGGTACGCGGGATCGTTGAACAGAGCCTCCAGGAGCCCGCCGGCGTTGCGGAGATCGTCGATTGTCTCGACCAGTGGCACCAGACCGATCCGGGCGATGCCTCGATGAAGGTCGATCAGACCGGCCTCCCGGGCGAGAACTGCCGTCTCGAGGACGTCGGCCGGGCTTTCGGTCATCGAGATGATGTACGACTCGATTACCTGATCCCCGTAGAGGTCCTGGGCCTCCCTGATGGAGCGGAAGGCGCCGAGGGTGAGATCTGCCTGCTCGCTCAGCGTGGTGGTCAGGCCGCTCAGAGGCCGGCTGCCTTGTAGTTCGGACGAAAGCACGTCGGATCGCTCGTCGTCCGCCATCGTCCCGTAGTCGACACCTACAAGGGAGAACAACTCGGTGACTGCGTCGCGATGCTTGCTCGCGTGCTCGCGGACGTCGAGGGTCGCCATCTGAAATCCGAACGTCTCCACCGACCGACGCATCCGAGACACTGCCCCGTGGGCGATCAACTCCCCGCGGGCGCGGGAGAGTGACTCCGCCATCAGGTCGAGGTCGGCGATGAGCTCATTGGGATGGGCGTAGTCCCTGCGATCGAAATGGGGCAGGCCTTGCTGAAGCCTCCGGTTGGTGTTGACGAGCCGGGCCCGGATATAGGAGCACTCGAGGCGGTAGGGCTCGGCAGCCGTTCGTCGACCCTCGCGCTGCCAGACCTCGGGTAGCGCCTCGCGGTCCGATGCCATGGACGCCCTCATCTCGTCACTGATCGGCGCCAGTCGCTCGGACACCGAGAGCTCGTCGGCGAGCGCTTCGATCAGTCCGATGAGGTGGCGGATTCCGCGATCGTGCTGGAGGAGAAGGGTTTCGAGAGTCGTATCCGGAGTGACTCCAGGGTTCCCATCCCGATCGCCGCCCACCCACGACCCGAATCGGATAGGGCTCCTGCCGGCGACGACTCCAAGCCGGGCCATCTCGAGTGCCACTCTCTCGCTCAGCGCGGGCATGACCTCGGACGCGATCTGGACCAGGTAGTAGAGGGCGGAGCGAGCCTCCTCGACAGGGTTTGGCTTCTCGAGCCGCAGCTCGTCGGTCTGCCAGATCTGATCGATCAACTCGGCGGTGCGGCGGTCGACGAGGATCAGATCCGAATCACTTGCCTCGAGTCGTTGTCCGATCAGCTCGGCGAGACGGGCGGTCTTGGTCAGTATCGAACGTCTTGCCGCTTCGGTGGGATGGGCCGTGAACACCGGTCTCATCTCGAGTCTTTGCAGGACTTCGGCCAGGACCGAGGGCTCGACGCCGGCCTCGAGGACGCGGTCGACGGTCGCCGCGAGGCCAAGCTCGTCGATGGCGAGTTGGTCGATCCGATGGACCTGCTCGGCGACGTTGGCCAGATAGAAGTAGGTGGTGAACGCCCTGACCAGGGGGATCACCTCGTCGATCTGCAGGTCGGCGAGCCGGTGGTCGAGTTGTGCGGCAGCCTCGGTGCTCCCGCCCCGGCGGGAGGACTTGCCCAACGCTCGCACCTCTTCGACCAGTTCGAGGAGCTCGGGGCCGTGCTGACGGACCAGGGCATCGCCTAGCTGGTTGCCGAGACGTCTGATGTCGGCCCGAAGTGCCTCGTCCGAGTTGGGTGTCACGGGGCCAGGCTATTCAGCGTGTGCAAATGGACACGCTGTAACTGCTCGCCTGCACACGCTTATTCGTCCTCGGGTCGCTGCTTGTGGACCCTTCCCTCTATCCCGTGCAGAGACAGACCGGTGCCCTGTCCGTAGCGGACCATGGTCATCTCGGCCAGGATGGAGACCGCCACCTCCTGCGGGCTCTCGGCGCCGATGTCGAGGCCCACCGGGCCTCGCACCCGGCCGATGTCCTCCTCCGAGAATCCCATCTCACGCAGTCGCCCGACTCGTAGATCCTGGGTTCGACGGCTCCCCATGCACCCGATGTAGCGGACCGGGCTCTTCAGCGCGGCCTCCAGGACAGGGTTCTCATGACGTTGGTCATGGGAGAGGATCACCACCCAAGTTCGCCGGTCCAGGGGAACCTGGTCGATGACGCTATCCGGCCACCCGACCAGGACCCGGGCCGTAGGGAAGCGGCCCGGCGTCGCGAAGGCGCCCCGCGAGTCCATCACCGTCACCCGGTAGCCCATCTGGCCGGCGAAGCTGGCCAGAGCCTGACCGA
>JALDXM010000365.1:0-2782 GCA_032155085.1 Actinomycetota bacterium
TCGATCTCACTCTGGGTCGATGTGACACCGCTCCAGTAGTCGACGACCCCTTGTTGCCCGGTGTGGGGCGGCTCGAAGATGTTCGACCTGTAGGTGGCATCCTCGGTGAAGATGCTCGCCGCCATCTCGGCGTCGCTCTTCTCCCAAGCCTGACGATACGTCTCGATCCAGGTGGCTAAGTCCATGTCGCAGAACGTAGGACGTAAAACGTCGAAGGTAAAACGCTATCTCTCCGACATCTCGGCCAGGTCGGCCTCGAGCACGTCACGTTCTTCGGGATCCTCGATTTCGGTGAGCTTCTCCTTCGCCGCCTCGAGATGCTCCGTGAACGTCTCGATGTCGTCGACGTCGGCGGCCGCCCGGGCAATGGCCTCGTGGGCGAACCCGGTCACAAAGGCGTCGAGGTCGTGTTCGAGGCAGGTCGCGAGGGATCGCTCTCCGAAACGGAGCGCCAGGTCGGCGTATCCGAGCACAGCAGCCACCCGGGATATCTGCCAGTCCGCAATGGCCCTGTTGCGAGGCGTCCCAACCTGATACCAGTGGTAGCGCTGGGCGAAGGCGGCGGCCAGCATCGACTCCTCGTCCTCACGGGTGGGCTCCGCGAGATCGAGAAGGGCCCAAGCCTCGTTGAAGGCTCGAGGAGCGAACGTGTGGTTCCAGGCGGCCAGGTCTACGTCGGAGGGGGTCTCTATGGCCTCGGTCACGTCTCGATCTCCGCCGGGTTGGGGAACCATCGGAGATCCTCGGCCGCCGAGCCAAGATCCGGCATGGGCTGTGCGGTCTCCGGTTCCTCCGCCAGTATCCGCTTGGCCTCCGCCAGGTAGGAGTCGAGGTCACCGATCGGTGCCGTGAGTGGAGCGTCGGTCTCGTCGCCACCGAAGACGAGGTCGCCCAGCGAAGTGGGGGGTCGGGGCAGGCCGAGACGATGCCGCCACAAAGCCGTGCCCGGGTCGTAACCGTATTGGGGCAGAAGCCTCCATCCCTGGTCGGCGACGAGATGCACCGCCTCGAGGATGTAGCTGAACTCCTCCTCCGCGATGAAATAGTTGAAGTTGACCCTTACCCAGCCAGGCTTGATCACCTCGCATCCAGTGGCGATCACGTCTTCGAACCGGGCGCTGGTCTCGAGGTCGATCCCCAGGAGACGGTGCCCATAGGGCCCGGCACAGGAGCATCCACCACGTGCCTGGATCCCGAACAGGTCGTTGAGGAGCGCGACTACGAAGTTGTGATGCAGGATGCGGTCGCCGTGCCGGATCACGAAGCTGACGATCGATAGACGCTCTGCGTCGTGATTCCCCAGGATCTCGATGTTCGGGTTCCTGGCCCAGGACTCGATTGCCCGACGGATGAAGCCGTGCTCCAGGCTGCGGATCGTGTCCACTCCGACCGTCTCCTTGAGCCGGAAGGCGAGGCCGGCCCGGATCGACTCGATGATCGCCGGGGTGCCTCCCTCTTCGCGGTGCTCCGGCTCGCTGATATAGAGATGGTGGTCCGGCGAGACATAGGAGACCGTGCCTCCTCCCGGCACGACCGGGACCTCGTTGCGCAGGAGCTCTCGTCTGACCACCAGCACACCGGGTGTCCCCGGGCCCCCGATGAGCTTGTGCGGTGAGAGGAAGATGGCGTCCTTGTAGTCGCCGTCGCCCGTCGAGGAGCCCATGTCGATCTCGAGGTAGGGGGCAGAGGCGGCGAAGTCCCAGAACGAGAGGGCCTCGTGCTCGTGGAGAAGGCGGGCGATGGCCGACGTGTCGGAGATGATCCCGGTGACGTTGGATGCAGCTGAGAAGGAGCCGATGATCAGCGGGCGACGGGAATGCTCGATCAGCCTCGATTCCAGCTCGACCAGATCGATGTGGCCGTCGGCGTCCTCCTTGATCTCGATGACGTCAGCGATCGTCTCCCGCCAGGGCAGCTCGTTGGAGTGGTGCTCGTAAGGCCCGACGAAGATGACGGGCCGCTCATCGGGAGGAATGGCGTCTTCGAGCCGGTATGCCTCGCTCAAGCCCTTGGGCAGCCGGATCCCGAGGAGGCCGACCAGACGATCAACTGCGCCAGTTGAGCCGCTCCCGGCGAAGATCACGGCATGCTCTTCACGGCTGGCTCCCACCGCAGCCCGGATGATGTCTCGGGCCTCCTCCCTGAACCTGGTCGTCTGCAGACCGGTGCCCGATGTCTCGGTGTGCGTGTTGGCGTAGAGGGGGAGCACCTGTTCCCTGATGAAGTCCTCGATCATGGCCAGTGAACGGCCCGATGCGGTGTAGTCGGCGTACGTGACCCGGCGCAGGCCAAACGGGGTCTCGACCGCGGTGTCCTTCCCGATCACCGCTTCTCTCACCGTCTCGACCAGGCCCATCGCGCACCCTTCCCGGGATGATCCACAAGACTAGGAAGTCGATGGCCGGAGAGACCACAGTCGAGGTCGGTGGCGAGGAGATCCGGATCTCCAGCCCGGACCGCGTCATCTTCCCGCGCCAGGGCTGGACCAAGCTCGACGTGGCCAACCATTTTGCTCTCGTCGCCGAAGGGGCGATCCGGGGGATCTTCGGGCGGCCGACGATGCTGAAGCGGTTCATGGGCACCGTCGACGAAGACCCCATCTATCACAAGCGGGCGGCCAAGAACTCCCCGTTCGAGACCGTCCAGATCCGTTTCCCCTCTCAGCGGCCGGGCATGATGAACGTTCCCCGGACCGAGGGCGACGTGATCCGTCTGGTCCAGCTCGGGTGTCTCGACTTCCATCCATGGCCTTCGCGGGCCGAGGACATCGACCATCCGGACG
>JALDXM010000366.1:0-2777 GCA_032155085.1 Actinomycetota bacterium
CCACCGCCCTCCCCGCTTTCAGTCTCTGGTGACGACGACCTTCAGGGCCCCTGTGTCCGAGGCACGGCCGAATACGTCGTACGCCCGCTCGAATTCACGCATCTCGAAATGATGAGTGACAAGGGGCGAGGGGTTGATCAACCCTCCTTCGATGAGACGGAGCAACGTCGGCGTCGAGAACGTGTCCACCAACCCTGTGGTGATCGTCACGTTCTTGATCCACAGCTCTTCGAGATGGAGTGTCGATGGCTCACCGTGAACACCGACGTTGGCGACACGGCCACCAGGCCGGATCAGCGACGCGGCCAGCTCGAACGTGGCCGGCACGCCGACTGCCTCGATGGCCACATCGGCCCCGAGCCCGTCCGTGATCTCGTCGATGATCGGCTTGGGATCGACCGTCGTGTTGTTGATGGTCAGATCGGCGCCGAATTGCTTCGCTGCCTCGAGCCTGCTGTCCGCCATGTCGATGGCGATGATGCGGCTCGGGCTGAAAAGCCTGGATCCGAGGATCGCGGCCAGGCCAATCGGGCCGGCGCCAACCACAGCGACTACGTCGCCGGGCTCCACCCTGCCGTTGAGGACTCCGACCTCGTAACCCGTCGGGAGGATGTCTGCGAGCATCAGTAACTGCTCGTCCGCCACCGCCGCTGGTGCGGGGAACGTGGACGTGTCGGCGAATGGAACTCGCACGTAATCCGCCTGGGTGCCATCGATCAGGTGACCGAGGATCCACCCCCCGCCGCCAAGACACTGGCCGTACCGGGCCTCACGGCAGAAACGGCATGAACCGCATGATGTGATGCAGGAGACCAGCACCCTGTCACCCGGCTTTACCCGCTTCACCCCGGGGCCGACCTGCTCGATCGTTCCTACGGCCTCGTGACCGAGGATCCGTCCCTCGGCGACGGTCGGCACGTCGCCCTTGAGGATGTGGAGGTCGGTGCCGCAGATGGTCACAGCGTCGACACGGACGATTGCGTCCGTGTCCTCCAGAATGACCGGCTTGGGCACCTCCTCCCAGACCTTTTTCCCTGGTCCGTGATAGACCATGGCTTTCATCAGGCCCTCCTTTCAGCCTGCTGTCGATTCAATGTCTCCAGCAGGTCGTTGAACAGGGGAGAAGGACCCTTATCCGCCAACAGCAATCGAGGATGAACGCTGGTCGGGGCTAGGAGTGACGACCAAAGGCACCGTCCAGAAAGCCTACGACCCGGGCCTCCCACTCCTCTGGGTCCTGGGCCAAGCCCTGGATGTGGCCTGCGTCGGGAACCGTCCAGATCGTCACGTTGTCCGTGCCCGCAGCGATGAACCCGGCAGCGCGCGCCTCATCGGGAGCCTCACCGGCTGTGATCATGAGGATCGGGCGGGGCGAGGCGCTTCGGGCAGCCGAGGCAAGCGAATCCGGCTTGGCTGCTCCGGTGAGCAGATCGGCCATCGTGTACTGCATCCACTCCAACCTCGTCTGGATCCAACCGCGCCAGCCGTATACGTCTTCGAGCCATGCCTTGTCTGCGTCGGTCCGGGCCGTGGCCCCCTCCGCCACGACTGCACGGATACGGTCATCGGCTGCCATGGCACCGATGGCCTCCTCGCCACCCATCGACATCCCGACAACAGCGATCCGGCCCGCATCTACCCCGGGCTGTTGAGCTAAGAACGTGACCGCTGCCGCGATGTCCTCGTCGCCGTACCAGCCGAAGTCCATTGCGGTCCCCTCACTTCGGCCATGCCCCCGGGCATCGGTCATCAAGAGCCCATATCCGTTGGCGACCAGCACCGATGCCTGCTGACGGACATCGGATGCTGTCGAGCCGGCTCCATGTCGCAGGACGATCACTTTGCCGTCGGGAGGTGGTACGTACCAGCCCCATAGTCGGACACCGTCCGCCGTCGCGAAATGGACCTCGTGGCCTCCGAGACCGAAGTCACCGGCCGGGTGGTCACGAGGCGGGACTCTGGTGGCGATGACAGCCGGAGTGAAGGTCCAGACGAGCAGGGCCACCGCCATGGCCAACAGGAAGCCTGCAACAGCGCGCCAGATTGGTGTCATCCCGTCGGTGGCCCTGATGACTCCCCAGCCAGTCAGGACGAGAGCGCCTGAGAAGACCACGATGGCGACGATCGACTCCCATGTGATCGCTCCGGCGGCCAGCCAACGAACACCAACGCCTATCCCAATCACCAGACCCGTGACTCCGAGGAGCAATGCGGCCAGCCCTTTCGCCCGGGGGAACTCCGCGGGGGGCCGACCGGAGACCGTCGGGATGCCAGTCGTGGTGGTCATCGACTCGTCAGGTGCCCCTTGGCCGAAGGTGTCATCGAGAGGATGACGATCGCCAATGACCCGGCGATCAACAGAGGGTGCATCACCGGGTGAAACGGGACCATGAACAACTCGACGAGCTCAAAGACCAACAAGATGGCTCCGACCGACATGGCCCCGATCCAGGGCCAGCGATAGCCGACTGCATGCTCGATCGAGGACGCCCAGGCCCAGTCCCACCTGACGAAGAGACCCACCGCCGTGACCGCGGACGCCAGGGCAATTCCGATGAGGAACATCCCGGGCCAGAAGTAGTCGTCGACCGGGGCGTCTTCGAGGAAGTCGACCGACATTCCCAGCGGATCGACCGGGTTCGTCACCATGGCCACACCGCCCTGCACGGCCCCGACGACCAGAAGTGTCAGAAGAGTGCCGAGGGCGGTGATCGATGAAGGCGGCCGGTGTGAAGCTCGGCTGGCCTCCGCGATAGGTGGAGCGGTTCTCATGTAGG
>JALDXM010000367.1:0-2771 GCA_032155085.1 Actinomycetota bacterium
CAACAGCCACGATGGCTTCAAGAACGCCATCGGCGACGCAGAGCTGGGCATCCAGTTCGCCACCAGCGATGCCCCCGACGGCGACGTGGACTATTACCTCCAGACCAGTGGTGGCAATGCCACCCTCGCCCTCGGCACCCTCGACGGCGCCGACGTCACGGTGGCCCAGGGTTATGACACCGCGACCGCCATCTCGAAGGGTGAGCTGAACACCCAGTCCGCCTTCATGACCGGAAAGCTCAAGGTATCGGGCAACCTGGCAAAGCTGATGATGCATCAGGGCGCCATCCAGCAATGGGGTGCCGCCGTATCGGGTCTCGAGGTCGAGTACTGATCTGAAAAACCTGTCGATTGGCTCCTATCCCGCACGACATAGGGTCGTAAGGCGTCCCCGAGAGAAGGGAATGACGGATGCCGAAGTACGCAGCATTGATCTACAGCCCGGCCGAGACCCAGGGTCAAGGCACGCCGGATGAGCAGCAGCAGGTGATGGCCGACTATTGGGAGTTCGGCGAAAAGGCGGGTGGGGCCGGCGTCCTCGCCGGAGGCGAAGCTCTCCACGACACCAACACCGCCACAACGGTGCACATCCCCAACGGCAAGGGTGGTGAGCCGGTGTTCACCGACGGCCCCTTCGCTGAGACCAAGGAAGTGCTCGGAGGCTTCTACGTCCTAGACGTGGAGGACCTCGACAAGGCGCTCGAGTGGGCCAAGCAAATCCCGGGAGCCTGGTACGGCCGGGTCGAAGTTCGCCCCATCATGGAGTTCGACGACCAGGGCGAGCAGATCAGCTGACCTGGGCATTTGATTCGCCCGGCGGTCTACGCGGTCGCCGGGCGAAGGCCATTGCACCCGATCTCGCGGCATGGCATGTTCATCACATGCCCTCCGAGGCTGCACGCCATGATCTCTACACTGGGCTCGTCGAACTGCTTGGACCGCAACGAGCCGAGACCTTCATGACCGCACTGCCTTCGTACGACATCTCGGATTTGGTCACAAAGGCCGAGTTTCGAGCTGGCATCGCCGAGCTGCGGGCCGAGTTCAAGAGTGATCTCCAAGAGGGGCTGGCATCGGTGAACCAGCGCATCGACCGCTTGTTCCTGGCCATGATGAGCGGGTTCGTTGTGACCGTCGGAACGACTGTCGGATTCTTCCTCGCCTTGATGTCCTAGATCAGGCCCAGTTCCCGCACCGCGTCGCGTTCCCCAGCCAACTCGGCCACCGAGGCATCGATCCGGCCACGCGACGTCTCATCGATCTCAAGCCCCTGGACGATCTCCCATCGCCCGTCACGGCAGATGCAGGGGAAGGATGACACCAGGCCCTCAGGCACCTCGTAGGAGCCGTCGGAGGGCACGCCCATCGATACCCAGTCTCCCTCGGGCGTCCCATGCCACCAGTCGCGGACGTGGTCGATGGCGGCATTGGCCGCCGAGGCTGCCGAGGACGCCCCACGAGCCTGGATGATGGCGGTACCACGCTTGGCCACGGTTGGAATGAAAGACCCATCCACCCAGGCGGGATCATCAACCAGGTCGAGGGCCGGGGTGCCGTCGACTTCACAATGGTTGAGGTCCGGGTACTGGGTGTCGGAGTGATTCCCCCATATGGTCATGCGTCGAATCGATGTGACCGGCCGCCCCAGTTTCTTGGCCAACTGACCCACCGCCCGGTTGTGGTCGAGCCGGGTCATGGCGGTGAAGTTGGCCGGGTCCACGCCGCCGGCGTTGTTGAGGGCGATGAGTGCGTTGGTGTTCGCCGGGTTGCCCACCACCAGCACCTTGACCGAAGTGCTCGCCGCAGAGGCGATCGCCTTCCCCTGGGTGGTGAAGATTGCACCGTTGGCAGCGAGGAGGTCGGACCGATTCATTTCGGCCGTCCTCGGCATCGCCCCGACGAGCAATGCGATGTCGGCGCCAGCGAATGCCGTCTCAGGATCGTCGGAAGCAACCGTGCCTGCCAGAAGAGGGAAGGCACCATCCTCCAGCTCCATGGCGACGCCTTCCAGGGCTCCGAGCGCCTGGGGGATCTCCAGCATCTGGAGAGTCACGCGCTGGTCCGGCCCGAGCATGTCGCCGGCGGCGATGCGGAAGAGGAGGCTGTAGCCGATCTGGCCGGCTGCTCCGGTCACCGCCACCCGTACTGGTTGTTCGCTCATTGCGTCGAAGTTATCCCCGCCCGGGAAGTCACGTGAAATCCAGGGCGATGCCCAGCTCAGGAGCGGAATGGGTGATCCAGCCCACCGAGATCATGTCAACCCCGGTCTCGGCGATCTGCCGGACATTCTCCAGAGTCACCCCACCCGAGGCCTCAGTCGTCATTCGGCCGTCGACCATCCCCACTGCCTGCTTCAACATCTCCGGACCCATGTTGTCGAGCAGGACCCGGTCGGCGTCAGTCTCGAGCAACTCCGCAAGCTGCTCGAGTTTGGTGACCTCCACCTCGACCATCACCCCCGGGCTCACAGCTGCCCGAGCCGCGGCTACGGCACCGGTGATGTCGCCGACCGCGGCCAGGTGGTTGTCCTTGATCAAGACCGCGTCGTACAGACCGAAGCGATGGTTCATGCCACCACCCACCCGTACCGCGTACTTGTCCAGCGCCCTGAGACCGGGCATCGTCTTGCGCGTGTCTGCGATGCGGGCCCCGGTGCCGGTCACCGCCTCGACAAACTGGGCCGTCGCCGTGGCCACCCCGGACATCCGGCCTAGAAGGTTGAGAGCGGTGCGCTCAGCGCTCAGGACCGACCGCGAGATGCCGGTGACAAC
>JALDXM010000368.1:0-2759 GCA_032155085.1 Actinomycetota bacterium
ATGGTGGACTGGCAGAGGATGCACGAGGAGGCCTCCCGACTCCTCGCCAAGCTCGACATCGACATCGATCCCCGCCTCCCCGCCGCCGGGCTCACTGTCGCCGGTCAGCAGGCAGTCGAGATCGCAAAGGCGATATCGCTCGACGTGCGTGTGCTGATCATGGACGAGCCAACGGCCGCTCTCTCAGCTCATGAAGTGGAACGGCTCTTTCGACAGGTGCGCAGCCTGAAGGAGGCCGGCGTCGCTGTCCTCTTCATAACCCACCGGTTGGAGGAGCTATTTGCGATCTCGGATCGGATCTCGGTATTCCGGGACGGCCGGCACATATCCACCCGGCCGGTAGCCGAGGTGACCGAGGCCTCCTTGGTGAGGGAGATGGTGGGGCGGGACCCCTCAGACTTCTTCGCCCGGGGGGAGCACCCCGAAGGCGAGGTGCTGCTGAAGGTCGCGGGGCTCGGGTTGAGCGGTGTCTTCGAAGATGTCTCGTTCGACCTGCGGCGAGGTGAGGTGCTTGGCTTCGCCGGCCTCGTCGGATCAGGCCGCACCGACATCGCCCTATCGCTCTTCGGGGTGACCCCGGCCGATGCCGGCACCGTCGAGCTCGAGGGCGAACATCTCGACATCAGGTCGCCCCAACAGGCTCTGGCCCACGGGATCGCCTATCTATCGGAGGATCGACACCGTCTGGGATTGTCCATCGAGCAATCGCTGGTCGCCAACGTGACCCTGGCCACGCTCGGCCGATACACCAACCGGCTCGGCTTGGTCGACAGCACCCGGGAGCGGGCTGACACCGAGATCCTGCGCAAGCGACTCGGGATACGGGCGCCGAGCCTGTCCACACCAGTCAGTCAGCTATCCGGTGGCAATCAGCAGAAAGCGATGCTGGCCAAGTGGCTCAACACCCACCCCAAGGTGTTAGTCCTCGACGAGCCAACCAGAGGCATCGACGTCGGGGCCAAGGCCGATGTGCACGGGTTCATCGACGAGCTGGCCAAGTCGGGGATCGCAATCATCCTCATCTCCTCAGACCTGCCCGAGGTGATAGCCATGAGCGACCGGGTCGCAGTCATGCGCGAAGGCAGGCTGACGGGCGTGTATTCACGCCGGGAGGCGACCCAGGAGCGTGTCATGGCTGCCGCCGTGGGGGCCCGATGAGCGATGAAAGGGCGGCAGCGACCGGGACGAAGAGGTTCCTCGGGCCCGACCGGGTCAAAGAGATCACTCTGTTGGCGATCATCACCATCTCGGTGGTGGTGTTCGCCTTCCTCATCGAGGGGTATCTGAGCGGTCGCTTCTTCAACCGTGTCTCCACCAGTGTCGTCGTCGTGGCCATCCTCGCCGTGGCCCAGGCTCTGGTCATCTTCAGCCGCAACATCGACCTGTCGGTCGGGTCCATCGTCGGTGTCGCCGCATACCTGACCGGCGACCTGCTTGGCACTACCGGTCAGGGCCCAATCGTGGGGATCCTGGCGGCCGTCGTCGTGGGGGCGGTCCTCGGATCGATCAACGGTTCCCTGGTCGCCTATGGGGGGGTGCCCGCGATCATCGTGACTCTGGGCACTCTTGCCCTTTTCCGGACACTGCTCAGCATCTACTCCGGCGGGGCCAACATCCTCGCCGGGGACCTTCCCTCCTGGGTGCTCGAGTTCAACAACGTCACGTTGTTCTCGGTGGCGGGGTTCGAGATCCGATTGGTCTTCGTGATCGCCCTGGTGGTCGTCCTCGTTTTTCAGTGGGTTTTCGCAAGGCTCCGATGGGGACGGAGGATTTATGCCATCGGCTCCAACCCGTCGGCGGCGGCGCAAGCGGGCTTGCCCGCCTCTTCTTTGGTCTTCTGGTCCTTCGTTGGCTCTGGGGCTTTGGCCGGTCTTGCCGGGTTCATGTTCATGGCGCGGGCCGGCACCATCAGCGCAACCGCCGGGTCCGGCCTCGAGTTGGAGTCGGTCGCCGCCGCCGTGGTCGGCGGAGTGAGCATCCTCGGCGGCTCGGGGACCATGGTCGGGGCCTTTTTCGGCGCAGTCCTCATCGACACCCTGAAGCTCAGCCTTGTGCGGGTTCCGGAGGTCAGCGAGTTCTGGCGCGATGCCTTCCTCGGGGTCCTGATCCTGGCCGCGGTCATCCTCGATGCAACGCTCCGCAAGCGGTACAACCGGAGGTGGTCCGCCGAGGCGCGGAAGGCGATGGAGTCTGGCGGCCCCACCGCGGTGGGGATGGCCCAGCTCGCAGGAGGGGGTGGGACAGCCGATGCGTGAGTGGTCGCGGGCTCATCGATGGGAGACGATCCTCCTCGTGGTCCTCGTCGTGACCATGGTCGTCAACGTTGCGCTTTCGCCCTTCTATCTCGGGTTCGGCAACTTCGTCAACCTTTTCTGGCTCTCGATCGAGAAGATCATCGTCGTGGTCGTGATGACGTTCGTCATCATCAACGGGGAGATCGACCTGTCTGTGGCCTCAGTGATGGGCTTCTCGGCAGCGGTCATGGCCACGCTGTACCAGGGCGACGTGGTGCCCTTCGCCGTGGCCATCCTCATCGGCATCCTCGCCGGTGCGCTGGCTGGGCTGCTCCAAGGTCTTGTGATCACGCGATTCGGCCTCCCCTCCCTGGTCGTGACCCTGGCGGGTCTCATCGGGTTCCGGGGGGCGGCCCGCGTCCTCCTCGAGGACCGGTCGATAGGCGATTTCCCGGAGTGGTTCGAGCGCATCGGCCAGCAGACCCTGGTTGGCCCCTTCCCGGTGGCCCTTGTCATCTTCTTGGT
>JALDXM010000369.1:0-2756 GCA_032155085.1 Actinomycetota bacterium
CGTGCGTGCCGCTGCCGCTGAAGGGCGCGGGCCGTCGCGTGTATCCCGGCTTCGTGCAAGTGGGTGCGTTCATGGGCATGAACCGCCAGCGCCACATCGACGCCTTTCGCAACTACTACATGGCAGCGGGCGTCACGTTCTGGGTGCTGTGGCTCGCCATCGTGGGTCTTGGGCTTCTGATCGGGCCGGTGGTCCCGGAGCAGTGGAACCTCGAATTTGCGATACCGATCCTCTTCATCGGCCTGCTCGTGGTCGGCACCGAGACCTGGCCTGAGGTAATTGCCGCGCTGGCAGGTGCTGCGGTGACATACCTGGTCGCCGGACTCCCCAATCGGACCGGGCTGCTGGTCGGAGCGGTTGCAGGGGTGGCCGCCGGAACCCTCGCCGAAAGAGTCCGGCGTGACTGACTTCCTGGCAATCCTGATCGTCGGGGTCGGGACCTACGTGATGCGGGCGGTGTTCATCGTCGCCCTCGCGAACAAGCGGATCCCAGAGGCGGTCCTGGTCGCGCTTCGCTATGTCGGCCCTGCCGTGCTCACGGCCCTCATCGTCGGTCTTCTCGCCGACGCGGAGGGCAATGTCGGCATCGGTGTTCCCGAGTTGGCGGGCTTTGTCGCGGGCGGTGTGGTGGCCTACCGCACCCGGAGCCAGATCTGGACGCTGGTGGCGGGCATGGTGGTGTTCTGGGTGGTGCGAGCGCTCCTCTGAGGTCGCGAAGAAGCACACTGGATCGGCGGGGCGTGCCGTAACCCATCCTCACTACTTTGAGTCTCATTGGCGATGCCAAGCCCGGCATCCTCGAATCTGGGAGGAGAAATGACCGACACCGTCGATCGCACGGAGTCGACAGGATCGGGGGGAGGGTCCGGTCTCGATTCCTATTTCAAGCTCAGTGAGCGAGGCACGTCCGTAGGCACCGAGATCCGTGCCGGGGTGACGACTTTCCTGGTGATGGCTTACATCATCTTCGTCAACCCGGCGATTCTCTCGGCGGCGGGATTCGATGCCCCGGCCGTTGCCGCGGGGACCGCCCTGGTCGCCGGCCTCTTATGCGTCCTGATGGGGGTGGTCGCCAACTATCCCATTGCGATGGCTGCAGGGCTCGGCATCAACGGGGCGGTGGCCTTCGGGCTGGTGTTGGGCCAAGGACTGACCCCGGCCGGCGCCATGGGTGTCATCGTCCTCGAGGGCCTGATCGTGCTGGCGCTGGTCGTGGTCGGGCTCCGCGAGGCGATCATGAACGCCGTGCCCCTTGCCCTGAAGAGAGCCATCGGGGTCGGCATCGGGCTGTTCATCATGTTCATCGGCTTCGTCGATGCCGGTCTCATTCGGCAGCCCGAAGGTGATGGGCCGGTGCCGGTGGAGTTCGTCTTCCCCAATAGCGCCGGCGCATGGATGGCCCTGATCGGGTTGCTCATCACCGTGATCCTCTACGTGAGGAAGGTGCCGGGAGCTCTGATCATCAGCATCCTTCTGACGGCCGCCCTTGGGCTCATCATCGGCTTCACCGAGTTCCCGAGTGAGTTCACCGCCACGCCCAGCTTTGCCACCCTCGGTGACTTCGACCTGGGCAACGTGTTCACCACTCTGGGTTTCGTGGCCGCGGCGCTGACCATCTTCAGCTTCATGCTCACCGACTTCTTCGACACCATCGGCACCGCCACCGCCATCGCGGAACAGGCCGAGCTGACCGACGAGGACGGGAGCATCCCCGGCGTGGGCAAGCTGCTGTTCGTCGACTCGCTGGGCGCTGCCGCTGGCGGGGCCGCGGGAGTGAGCTCGAACACGAGCTACATCGAGAGCGCAGCGGGTGTGGCCGAAGGGGGACGTACCGGTCTGACCTCGATCGTCGTCGGCGTGTTTTTCCTGCTGGCGATCTTCCTCTCGCCGCTGGCCGCGTTGGTGCCGGTCCAGGCTGCAGCCCCGGTCCTCATCCTGATCGGATTCCTCATGGCCGGCCTGCTCAAGGGGATCGACTTCGATGACATCGAGGAGGGGTTCCCGGCGCTGCTCACGCTGGTCCTGATGCCGCTCACTTTCAGTATCACGGTGGGCATCGGGGCTGGCTTCGTGATGTATGTCCTGATCAAGGTGATCAAGGGGAAGGCCGGCGAGGTCCATCCGCTGATGTGGGTGGTGGCTGTCGCCTTCCTTATCTACTTCGGCCAGGCTGTCCTCGGGCAGGCGATTTCGGCCTGATCTGTCGAGCCGTGTACGGGCACCCATGGGGGATGGGTGCCCGTACTCGTGTCAGTCATTCGCCTCGGGTGCTGACTCGATGTTCTCCCGCTGCCAGATGGCGGCGTTGAGGGAGATCGATGCCACCAGCAGCCGGCTGATGATGTAGAGCCAGGCCAGGAACACCGCGGAAAGACCCAGGCCGCCGTACAAGGAGGGGGCGGTTTCGATCCTGGGGGCGAAATAGACGAGGGTGGCAAGCCTGATGACGAGCAGGCCTCCCGTCATCAGGAGCGCCCCGGGGACGAGGGCGGTCACTGGCACTCCATCGGGTCGGGGAAGCCACATGAACAACATGAGGAATATGCCCCCCAGGACCCCCACTGCCACGACGAGCAACATGAGGTCGGTGTAAAAGGGGCCGCCGAGAAGCCGGTTCCTGATCAATTGGACGGCCAGCACGGCCGTCACGATTGCGAGCACTCCCAGTGAGCCATAGAGCTTGCGTACGGGGGGTGTCTCCGGCATGCGCCAGGCGAGCCGGCTGGTAAGAGCGAGGGCCCGGACCACACCTATCC
>JALDXM010000370.1:0-2732 GCA_032155085.1 Actinomycetota bacterium
AAGTAGTAGAGGATCAAGGCCGGGCTGGCCCCGATATGGTCGGCGATGTCGGCGATGCGGGTCTCGCACAAGCCCCGATCGGCGATGGTGGCACTGGTGGCAGCCAGAATCTCGTTGCGTCGGGTGGCGGTCAGGCTCGGTCTCGGGCTCACCGGTCAATCTTGGCACAGGCAGGGTGGTCACGGTCGACGTGGGGTACGCTGAATGACCGTTCAGGTTCCTGCATCGATGACCCGACTCGACCCCATGCTCCGCGCCCGCTCGGTGGCTGTCGTCGGCGCCAGCGAGAGATCCGGCTCGGTCGGAGACCAGACGGTTCGCCAGCTCATATCGGGGGGCTTCAACGGGGACGTGTACGCCGTCAACCCTCGCTATTCGACCGTCCACGGTCTCGACTCGTTCCCATCTCTGGAGCAGATCGGGTCGCCGGTCGATCTGGCGGTCCTTGCGGTCGCCAACGAGCGACTCGAGGCCGAGATGGAGAAGGCCATCAGCATCGGAGCCCGGTCTGTCGCCATCTTCGCCAGCTGTCACGGGGAGGATGATGACGGCACACCACTGCGCGACCGGCTGCGCACGCTGGCCGACGCCGCGGGCATCCCGATCTGCGGTGGGAATGGCATGGGCTTCCTCAACGTGGAGGATGCCTTGCGAGTCTGTGGGTTCTACCAACCCGACGACCTGATTCCGGGTGGAGTCACTTTCCTCAGCCATTCGGGGTCCCTCTTCTCGGCGATGCTGCACAACCAGCGGGGCATCCGCTTCAACCTGGTGGTATCCACCGGCCTCGAGGTGAACACCACGATGGGGGACTACCTGACCTGGGCCCTCGGCCTCGACAGCACACGGGTTGTGGCACTTTTCCTGGAGACGGTTCGTGACCCCGCCAGCTTCCGGGACGCTCTGCATCTGGCGACGGAGCTGGACGTCCCGGTTGTGGCTCTCAAGGTCGGCGCCAGTAACAAGGCCCGTGAGGCGGTGGCCACACATTCGGAGGGGATCGCCGGAGAGGACGCGGTCTATGAGGCCCTGTTCGACGCACACGGTGTACATCGGGTCTGGACGATGGACGAGATGGCCGACACCGTCGAGCTGTTCTCAGCCGGGCGGCGCGCTACGGCGGGCGGCCTGGGCGCGGTGCACGACTCTGGTGGTGAACGGGCCTTGCTCATCGACACGGCTCACCGTGTGGGCTTGTATCTGCCCGACCTCGACGAAGGGTCTGCAAAGCGGGTAGCTGCCGTGCTCGACCCCGGGCTCGAGCCGGCTAACCCGGTTGATGCCTGGGGCACCGGGCGCGACGCCGAGGAGGTGTTCGTTGAATGTCTCGACGCTCTGGCCGAGGACCCCGGAATCGGGGCCGTGGCCTTCTGTGTCGATCTCACCGCCGAAGAGAAACCCGACTACGCCTACTCCGATGCGGCGTTCACTGTCTCTGCCCGAACGGAGAAGCCCCTGGCGGTGCTGGCCAATCTCTCCAGCACCGTCGATCCGATTCAGGCCGGGAGGTTGCGTGACGGAGGAGTCCCCGTCCTCGAAGGCACAGAGACCGGTCTGCGGGCTCTCGGCCATCTGCTCTCTCGCTGGCAACGACCCGCGGTGGGCGGGGCGGCCCGGCTCACCACATCATCCATGGATCCGGCCCTGGGCCTGGGAGGTGAGGCCGGTGCCCTGCGTGTCCTGGGCTCCTACGGGATCCCGGTCCCGACGTTCGAAGTGGTCGAAGATGAGAGTGGCCTGCTCGACGCGGCCGGCCGGCTCGGATACCCGGTCGTCTTGAAGACGGCGAGCCCGGTCGGGCACAAGACCGACGTGGGTGGGGTGGTCCTCGACATCGGGGACGAGAGCCGGCTCCTTGCCGCTTACCGTGAGATCAGCAACCGTCTGGATGGCACCGTGATGGTGACCGAACAGGTGCCGGCAGGGGTCGAGATCGGCCTGGGCATGATTGTCGACGGGCAATTCGGCCCGGTCGTCATCATCTCGGCCGGGGGCCGGCTCATCGAGCTTATGGACGACCGGGTCGCGCTCTTGCCGCCGGTCGACGGGCTCGCAGTCCGTCGGGCGCTAGATCGACTGCGGGTTCGTCCAATGCTCGACGGTTTTCGCGGTGGGCCACCCGCAGATATCGCGAAGCTGGTCGAAGTCATAATCCGATTCTCAGAGCTGGCGACCGACGCAGACGGGAAGATCTTCGCGATCGATGTCAACCCTCTCATCGTCGGGCCGGAGAACACCGTGGCGGTGGATGCCCTGATGACCCTGGCATGAGCGAGCCTGTGCTCCTGGTCGATGATGTCGACGGGGTGCGCCGGCTGACCCTGAATCGGCCCGCCAAGCTGAACGCACTGAACTCAGGGCTGACCGCAGCGCTGTCTGGAGCACTGACGGAGGCTGCCTCGAACGACAGCGTTCGGGTGGTGGTCATTGCCGGTGCCGGCCGATCCTTCTGTGCCGGGTACGACCTCAACGAGGAGTCAGGGGACGAGTCTCCATTGGAGAGTCTGACCGGGAGCCTGGAGAAGCTGCTCGAGATCTTCGACCATCCCAAGCCGATCATTGCCGAGGTCCACGGTCACTGTCTCGCCGGCGGATGTGACCTGATGATGATGTGCGATCTGGCGGTGGCCTCGGAGGACGCCATCTTCGGCCAGCCCGAGATCCGGTTCGGATCGACAGTGGTGGCACAGGTGATGCCGTGGCTGATCGGGGCCCGTCGGGCCAAGGAGCTG
>JALDXM010000371.1:0-2723 GCA_032155085.1 Actinomycetota bacterium
GGTAGGGGTTGATTGCGCCCCCACCACCAGGATGGATCTCGAAGTGGAGATGTGGGGAACCACCGGCAGCGTTGCCAGTGGCACCGTTGTAGCCGATCAGCTGACCTTGGGAAACACTCCCGCCGGAGACCGCCCAGTCACTGAGGTGGGCGTAGTAATAGGAGTTCCCCCCACCACTGAGCCAGATCGTCCTACCGCCCAGCCCCCCGTTTCGCGTGCTGACGCTTCCAGAGACCACGGCAAAGATCGGCTCCCCGTACGGGGCCATCATGTCGACCCCCTTGTGGGCCCGTCCACCCGACCGGCCCGCACCCCAGGAGTCCCTGAACTGGGTCCGTCCCGGGTTGAAGGGGCAGATGATCCCATCGATGACGCGGCTCCCGCTGTAGCTGCTCGATCCGCCGCTGCTCGGGTTCGATGCGGCCCTGGCGGCAGCTTGGCGCCTCGCTTCCTCGGCGGCTCGGATCCGAGCCTGTTCCGCCTCGTATTGAGACTGCAATTCCTTGCAACGATCGCTGAGCTGGTCATAGGAGTCGAGGGCGACATTCATCGCCGACTCCTGGGCGGCGGTCAACTCTTGCTGCTCGTCACGGGCGGCGGTGAGATCAACGACAGCCGCGGCAAGCTCGACGCCAAGCCGGTCGAGCTCTGCGGACACGGCGCCCAGATCGGTCACAGCCTGCTGGCTGTCGCTGGTGCTCGACTGGAGATAGTCGAGGGCGGTGAGGGCATCGGCAGGCGAGGAAAGGCTCATCATTCCCATCGACGGGCCAGAGGCGGCCTGCATGTACAGCTCGACGGCCTGGTTCTGGAGCTGCCCCTGGATCTCGTCCTTCTCTTCGACCCGTGCCTCGTAGGCATCTCGGATTCGCTGTTCTTGGTATTCGGCGTCCCAGAGCTCGTTGTTTGCGGCCTCGAGCGCGAACGCGGCATCCTCGAAGTCGGCCCGGGCCCCCTGGTAGGCGTCGTATGCCGCCTGTGAATCGGCACAGGCCTCATCGACCTGCGCCTTGCTTATTGCCTGCGCCCGTTCCCCGGAGAGCGTCGATGCCACCGCCACCGTCAGGGCAATGGTGCCGCCGCGCCAAACGAGGCGGCGAAATCTTGGAAAGCGGCGATTCATCGGCTCGACATAGGGCAATGGCTCTTCTTGGCGTCAGAGGGCACTCGCCCGGGACCCCGGAGCGGGCACCTTAGACCGAAACGCCCTCCTAGGCCTACCCGGAATGGTGGCAGCAGTAGGTCTGGCCGCTTGCCATTTCATCGTTACCCTCGCTCCTGGTGAGAGCTCAGGCGACCCACCAACCTGCCGTCGAGTTCGTGCAGACGGCGCTTTCCGACTTGGCCGACCCGCTGAAGGCAGCGGAAATGCAGGCATATATGAAGACCGATATGCCTTTCTACGGCGTGCAGAAGACCCAGCGCTCCCCGGTCCTGCGTGACCTGGTTCGCAAGTTCCCACCAAGGGATCACGACGAGTACGGGGCAACCGTGCTCGCCCTGTGGGGCCTTGCGCATCGGGAAGAGAAGTATCTGGCTCTCGGGTTTGCCCGACGCTTCGAGGTCTTCGTGACACCCGAGTCATTGCCGCTCTACCGGCGTTTGATCGTCGAGGGAGCCTGGTGGGACCTGGTCGACGAGGTGGCGACCCACCTGATCTGTGACCTCGTCACCGGATATCCGGATGAGGTCTGGCCCGTGGTCGACACCTGGATCGACGCCGAGGACTTGTGGCTCAGACGGAGCGCGATCATCTGTCAGGTTGGCGCCAAGGAGCGGACCGATGCTGATCGGCTGTTCCGATTCTGTGCCCAGCGGGCCTTCGAGAAGGAGTTCTTCATCCGCAAGGCCATCGGGTGGGCGCTGCGTCAGCACGCCAGGGTCGACCCGGAATCGGTGGCCCGCTTCGTCACCGAGCATCGATCCCGGCTATCAGGTCTTTCTTATCGGGAGGCCACCAAACACATCACTCACCTGATGGTCTCCTAGCTGCGGTAGTGGCCCGTCGCACAAATATCGGTGGCGTCTCGCCGGCCCTCGGAGACACGCGCACCCTATTTGAGCGACAGACCACTAAGCCGGCTCGGACCCACCACCCTCGAGCAACTCCTTCAGCGTGGCCAGGTCCCCCTCGACCAGGCCAATATCGCGTTCGAGCACGGCTTCAGACATTCCCGGGGTTTGGAACAGGGTGAAGATGACCTCGCTTCCTTCCCCATTCGAAACCACGCGCATCGGGACGAACACCTCGACCCCGCTCGGCATCGTCACCCGGTGGTCCACGACACCAAGGTCGTTGACCGGGCTGAACCTGATCACCACGCGGCCATCCGGGGTGTCCGTGACCCAGTGATCACCCTCGGGCTCGATGGAGGTTGCGAGGCCAGACGCCCATAGTGGGAAGTTCTCCGGCTTGCTCAGAAAGTCGTAGACGTCCGCGGCGGGCCGCCCGATCGTGACGTTTATGTTGTGAGCCGGATGGGTGGTCAACCACGAGCCTTTCTCTTGATTCGGCGCCGATGATGCCGCAACCCGATGCGATCGCTCTCGAAGTAGCGCGTCATCGGCTGTCTTCGGTGGCAGACGAGATGGGCACCGTGCTCAGGCATTCCTCGTTGTCCCCCAACATCAAGGAGAGAGCCGATTGTTCCGCTGCGGTGTTCACGAAAGACGGTGAGATGCTGGCTCAGGCCGAGCACATACCGGTCCATCTCGGTTCGATG
>JALDXM010000372.1:0-2720 GCA_032155085.1 Actinomycetota bacterium
GCAGACCGGAGATGATGCCGCCCATGGCGGCGCCGATCGACTCTGAATCACCGGCGATGACCGCACCGATGGCGGCGGCACCGATGGGCCTTATGAAGGTGTGGATCGAATCCCAGAAGCTGTCGAGGAAAGGGACCTTGTCTGCGAAGAACTCGACGACGAAGAGGACCCCGGCGACCACCATGACATCTGTTCTCTGCAGAACCTCCGGGATGTCGGCCCATCCGGCACGACCGCTGACGCCGAGCATCAGGGCCACCAGATAGAGGTTGATGCCGGACGCCCAACCTGACCCGCTGATGAGGCTGACAGTCTCCAACATCAGGTGTTCGCCCAGACGATCAATGCGGCCCAGCCATCGTCCGCCTCATCTTCGAGATAACCCTCGAGCATCCCCCGGACCTCGAATCCGTGGGAGAGTTGAAAGCTCAATGTCGGGTCCCGGAGGTCACCGGCGACCACCCGATCGACGTACTCGGCGGCTGAGATCTCTTTCTTGTGCTCGAAGAAACCGGGAGAGCGGCTCCGGCGATGATCCCGTTCTTTTCGGCGTTCACGACGAGGCCCTTCCTGGCGTCGTACAGGAGAGAACCGATACCCCTGCCCCGAAAGTCGGGATGGACACTCATATCGGTTCCGTAATACCACGACCCGTCGGGATCGTGGTTGCCGCACTGGTGTTCCCCGGTGATCCCGGCGATGGTGTGCTGCGGGTTGTCGAAGTCGAAGTCGAGGTATATCCCAGCTCCCTGCCCGACCGGTCTCCCCTCGTGCAGGGCCACGAAGTATCCCTCCGGGAATACCTCGGCGTAGGCAAGGATGTCGTCCCTGGAGAGGAGGTCATCAGGGTTGGCCATCGGAAAGGAGAGCAACTCGATTTCCTCGAGATCCGAGGCCATCGCCGGGTCGAGGTTGACGATTTCGATGCTCAGAGTCGGAAGGTCTCCCAGGGGTGATCACCTGGGATCCCCCAAACGGCTCGCATCGTCTTCGTCGCAGGCTCGACGACTATCGCTCCGCAGGTGGCGACGTCGTGCTTTTGCGCGGCACGGCGGGATATGGCGGGCTCGGCGAAGAATGCCTCGAGATCGTCGGCGTTCGCCTCGCCAATCTCGAGACGGACCTGGCTGTTGGCCACCCAGTCCGCCGGCCGCTGCGCCTCCTCGGCCTTCGCCTCGGGATATAGACAATTGTTGGCATGCACGAGAGGCTTGCCGTTGGCGCGTGTCACCCGCTTGCTCCGGGGCATTGCCTCGATCGTCGCCCCGTCCCCGTCGGGGCCCATCACGAAGAAGTTGTGCCCACCGGCCAGGTCTGAGTCGAGCACCACCTTTATCGCGTCATCGAGATCGGTCTGTTCCAGGACCTTTCGCACGACGAACGGCCAGGTGACGCCGGGCTTGCCCATCGCCGTGAGGTTGTTGATGCCTACGGCGATCCCTGCCTCGTTCATACCCATCTGACCCAGACACCCGGCCGTGGTTTGAACGAAGGCATCGGGTCCCATCAGCGGATCGATCTTGAGCATGATCACGAACTCACCGGCCGACGCGTGCATGTCCCAGGTTTGGGCGAAATAGCCACGGCTCGGGTTGATGATCCCGGTGCAGTTGTGCTCATCCGGCACCGACCCGACTCTGACTCGCACCAGATCGACGAGATCGGTGAAACCCCCAACGGCTACTGCCTCCTGCGGTGATATCCCGGCTGCATCGGCCATTGCCACCATCTCGGTGTAGAGGCTCTCGGAGAAGCGCTCGTGGTGGATCAGGGTCTCGTCGGCACAGGAGAGGATGAGGTCCCGATCGGCGCGGCCCCCACTCCAGTCCTCTTGGGCAGACAGGCCGATTCGGTCGTCCGCGTACTTGCGGATCATCTCTGCACACGCCGAACCGTGACCCCGACCCAGGTCCGCCGAATCGCCGAAGACCTCGAGAACTCGCATCTCGCCGCCGAACATGACAGTGATCGTACCTGGCGGGCGTCAGTTGATCGGGGTGTCGGTGAGGAATGCGGTGAGGACAGCGACCATCAGCAACATGACCACTTCGGCCGCAATCGTCCGCCTGACCCTGGGTAGGTAGACCGGGTCCCCTGGATCTGACTCCAATGCAGGGACCACCACGAAGTGGTTGTAGGCCCCTATCCCAACCGTCGCCGCCACAAGCGCGACCTTCACCACGAGGATTCTGCCCCATGCGGTGCCGAGGTAGTCGCCCAAGCCGTCGACGATCGTGATCGACATTCCGATTCCGGCAGCGGCAACGGCAACTATCGCGAGCGTGGCAACACCTGAGAAGCGGACCACCTGTGGAGCCATGGATGGAGCGTCCTGTGTCCGACTCCGCAGCCTGGCGATCAGGGTCAGCGACACCAGGCCACCGACCCATATGGCTCCGGCTGTGACATGGGTGACATTCATTGCAACGTGGAGAAACAGGTTGCCCTCGGTGATCGTGTGACCTGTCGACGAAGCGGCTGCGGCGCCCAGGGCGATCCCGGCGACTCCCACCCAAACCGCGCCCTGCAACCGGGGTCTATCAGGTCTGGCCGCTGAGAAACCCACCACCATCGCTATTCCCCCAACCGTGAACAAGGTGGCGGCACGGGCCGTTCCGCCCAGGAGCTGACCAGACCAGTCCGAGCCGAGAACGAGGGTCGCGCCGTAGACACCGACCAGGCCGCCGATCACCAACAAGCCGCCACAGATCGATTCGAGA
>JALDXM010000373.1:0-2707 GCA_032155085.1 Actinomycetota bacterium
CGGCGCGTACCAGAACGCGGCGCAGAAAATCAACGCCTCGACTGCCCCGCACTACGACGTCCGCACTGGGGCGGCATGGGGCTGGCGGAACATCGGGGGCAGCACCCAGATGTCCCATCACGCCCTGGGCAATGCTGCGGACGTGAACCCACCGCAGAACCCCATGACCAGCGGGACCCTCATCACCGACATGCCTCCCGCATACCGGGAGGCGTGGACCGCGGCTGGATTCTGCTGGGGCGGATCCTGGCGCTTCAGCAAGGACGCCATGCACTACTCGTGGCGAGGTCCCGCAGGAGTGGCGGGGATGATGGCCCGGGCCGCGCCCTACGCCCCGCTGACGCCCGCTGCCTCCTTCACGACGAAGGCGCTCGACGCAGCGACGCCCGTGGGGCTCGGGGCAAACACGATGTCGGGAAAGCGACGTGATGGTGCCGACGATCTCTACGGAGTGGTCGCGTCGAACGGGAGCTGGCAGGTGCAGGTGGCCGGTGCCGGCGCTCGATTCGGTGTCGTCGGACTGAGATGGACAAGTGGGGCACCCGCTGACGGAATGGTCTTGCTCGCTGACGCGGACGGCGATGGTCGCGCCGACTTGTGGAGGTTTGGCACTGGTGGCACCAACTTCACTGCAGACGTCTACTACGACCGATCGCGGTTCCGAGATGTTGGGAAGACGGTGACCACAGGAGCAGCTCGATCGTCTGACGCGGAACTGGGCCTCGCCCTGTTCGATAAGGCCGACTGGGTGCCTGATCTATTCGTCTTTCGCAAGAACACCGGTCGAGTAGAGGTGTATTCCTCGGCCTCGGGATACCAGCAAATGGTCCACTCGTCGACGCTCGCGGTGCCGATCGGGAGCTCACAGATCGTCCTGGCTGATCGGAACGTCGACGGCAACACAGACATAGTGCTGGTGGGCTCTGGGGCCAGAGCCCCAGTCGACGTCGTTCTTTGGTCGGGTGGCTACGGAGGTGCTCCACAGCGGCTCACCACCGGCATGAGCGTGCCCACCGGTTCAGTCGTCCTACCCGGGGACTACGACGGCGACGGAAGGGTGGATCTCTACGTCCTGTCCGGGGGCCGGGTCTCGGTGTGGCTGGGTGGGGCGCCTGATCGCCCTGTCGCCAACCTGGGCGATTGGTTCACGACGCCTGGGCCGAACACGTTCGACGCCGGCCCTGTCTGCGTCGGCGAGTGTGACCAGATCGGCTATGTGGACGAGGGCGGGAGATGGCGTCTGGCACATCAGGTGGCATGGGGCATGTCTGAGTCCAGCTTCTTCTACGGGAACCCTGCGGACACACCCTTCATGGGCGACTGGGACTGCGACGGGATCGATACCCCGGGCCTCTACCGGAGATCCGATGGCTTCGCCTATCTCCGCAACTCCAACTCACAGGGAGTGGCCGACACCAGGTTCTTCTTCGGCAATCCGAGCGACATCCCGATTCCAGGGGATTTCGACGGCGACGGGTGTGACACCCTGTCGCTGTACCGGCCCTCCGAGCAGCGGTTCTACGTGATCAATGAGCTCGGCTCGGGAGACGCCGGCCTCGGGTTCGCCGAGCACTCGTTCGTGTTCGGAGACCCGGGGGACAAGCCGTTCGTCGGCGACTTCGACGCCAACGGCGTCGATGAGGTCGGCCTCCATCGGGAGTCCACGGGACGGGTCTACTTCCGATTTAGCCTGACATCTGGCATCGCCGATCGCGACTTCATCTATGGCGACCCGGGCGACTTTTTGGTCGCCGGCGATTGGGATGGTGATGGGACCGACACACCGGCAATCTTCCGCCCCTCTACAGGCAACTGGTACCTCCGGCTGGCCAACACCGCCGGGTTCGCCAACCACGTCATCGGGTTCGGGCTGTCGAACAGAGACCTGTTCCCGGTCGTGGGTCGGAACGGTTTTGCCGAAGGCCTCTCCCCGCAGGCCGGAGAGACGCTGCCGGGTGACGTCGACTTCATCCCGTCGGAGAGTGAGTAGATGCGTCAATCGATGAACCGTGTTGTGGCGGCCGCTCCGAGTGGGCTGAAACGAGCTGTCAAGCGGCTTCCGGGCGGAATGAAGCTGCGTGAACGCCTCTACGACTTCCCACGCGGACCGTCCACAGCCTCCGGATCACGTCGACCGGTTGTCTACCTACCCACCTGGCTGGGCTGGGAGACCATGAAACAGCGTCCGCAGTACGTCCTGGAGGCCCTGGCGGCCGCCGGCCACGAGGTGTGGTTCGTCGACTCCCGTCTGGAGGAGGCGACCGAGGTGAATGGGCGGATCCACCTGGTTCCCTCGGTGCGGTACACACCCCGTTCCGGTGTGATCGTGTACACACACTTCGCCCCTACTCGCAGCCTCATCGATCGATACACCGATCGAGTCGTCGTGTACGACCTTCTCGACGATCTGACCATCTATGAGCCCAGTGAGCACGGCATGCCGCGCGAACGCAGAGTGCGACATCATCATGAGCCGCTGGTGAAGAGCGCGGACGTCGTGATTGCCTCCAACCCGATCCTCCTCGAACGCCACCGCGCGGAGCGCCCGGACATCCTCCTGGTGGAGAACGGTGTGGATCTGGAGCGATTCGACTCCGTGGGCCCGATCGCCGACGCGCTTCCCGAAGGTCAGGTGGTCGGCTATCACGGGGCCCTCGCCCCATGGTTCGACTTCGACTTGCGGAGTGCGGTTGCCGGGCTCAGGCCG
>JALDXM010000374.1:0-2699 GCA_032155085.1 Actinomycetota bacterium
CTGGCAGGCCTGGATCGCCAGGTCGCGCGCCTCGCCCTCAGGCGCGCTCTCCGCCTGGGTGGTGCACTGCTCGAACGCGTCGCGCGCCTGCTCGCAGGCGGTCTGGCCCGCGGCCTCGGCCGGGGTGCCCTCGATCACGTCGATGCAGGCGTTGTAGACGTCGTCGGGAGTGCTCGACGCCTCGGACGTCCCGCCGGTGTCCTCGGTGGTCGACTCCTCGGCGGTGGTCTCCTCGGCCGTCGACGTCGATTCAGCCGCCGTGGTCGAGGTCGCCTGGCGGGCTGCCTCCTCGGCGGCGCGGCGACGAGCCTCTTCCTCGGCTGCCCGGCGCGCAGCCTCTTCGGCCGCCTGCTGGGCGACCAGCCCGTCGTACACCGCCTGCGCCTCGACGAGACGGCCCTGCAGCTCCCCGGCCTGGGCCTCGAGCTCGGCGGTCAGCACCTCCTGTTCTGCCGAAGCCTCCTCGAGCCGAATGGTCTGACGGTCGAGCTCGTCACGGAACGACCGGAGCTGGTTGATCACGTCGATATCGTTCCCGTTGACGTTGCGCAGGTACTCGATCCCGGCCTCGTAGCTCTCGTCGCTTGCTGAGAAGAGCACCTGGATCGAAGCGACGGACGAGGAACCCATGTACATCTCGACCGCGACCTCTTCGAGCTTTTTCTCGGTCTCTGCGATCTTGGCCTTCGCCAGCTCGATCGACGCCCCGAGATCGGTGATCTCCTGGTCCAGGGCGAACTGCCGGCCCCAGGCCTCCTGTACCTCGTCGCCGAGCGCCTGGGCATCCGACATGATCTCGTTCACCTCGCTACGAGCCCGATCGATGTCGTCGTCGGTCACCTGGGCGAGCGCAGGCAGCGCCAAGGTCATGGCGAGTAGCGCTATGAGGGTCCTGAGGGTGCGGCTCATGTCGAGTCGGTGGGAACGGAGACCTGGTCGGAGCCGGAAGAGGCTATCCGGCCCTCTTCGGAGAGCAAGCGCAAATGGGCCCGCACCGAGCGGGCGGCAAGTGGGTGGAGAGCTCGATCGACATCCCGGTAGACCATTTCGACGATCTCATCGGTCGATGACGCACCCGACCTGATGGCGTCCAGGATCTCCTCGTGCCGCTGTCTCCGATGAGCCAGGTACCAGTCGATCACCTGGTCGGGATCCTCCATGTCGTCCCCGTGACCGGGATGCAACGTCGTCAAGCCTGTGCCGCGCAGCTTCTCGAGCGACGCCATGTAGCTGCCCATGTCATCCACCATGACCGACGATCCGCCCATTATGTGATCGCCGGTGAAGAGGACGTTGGCGATCCGAAAGCAGAGATGGTCGACGGCGTGGCCGGGGGTATGGATCACATCCATCCTCGAATCACCGAGGACGAGGCTGGACCCCTCCACCAGAACGATGTCGGGATCGAACTCCGGTCCCGATGCATACCCGAAGGCGGGGACGTCGAGCTCGCGGGCCAGCGGGTTGGCCATGGGTGCGTGGTCCGGATGGGTGTGGGTCACCATCACGGCGATCGGACGGAGGGTTTCGATCTTCTCGAGTACACGGTCTGCATGCACTTTGTCCACCGGGCCGGGGTCGATGACCACCGCGTCGCCCCCGTCCGCGACCAGCCACGTGTTGGTGCCGGGGCCGGTGAACGGCCCTGGATTGTTGGCGAGGACGCGCTCGATTCTCATGATTGCTCGGGCAGGTGGATCGAGACGATGCTGCCGTCCTCCATCCGGCGGGGTGCGATCAATGACCGGCCGTCGGCGCCTTCGGCCGCTGCCACGGCCTCTGCCGCGTTGGCACGTGGCCGGAGCCAGCGAAGATGGGAGATGGTCGGGAGATACATCCGCCACTCGTCTCGATCGAGGCGGTCGAGAGCTTCGTCAGGGGTGACCCACGCATGATCGACCAACTCGTCGGGGTCGATCCGCACCTCCGGGGTCGCTCCCACCTGGGCCAGGTAGAACCTCGCGTCGAATCTCGAAGGAGCTTCCTCGGGGGTCACCCATCGGGAGACGAGGGTGAGCGCGTCCCCGTCGAGCCTGATCCCGGAGTCATCCAACGTCTCAAACAGTTCGACACCGAGCGAAGCAGGGCATGGGGCTATGCCGTCAGTGGTCAGGGCGAGACCGGTCTCTTCGGCGAGCTCCCTGAGGGCCGCCGATCGATACTCGTGGTCTGGTCCGCTCCCGGTCACCACCTTGTCGGCCAACGGTGAGCGATCGACCGGGTCCACTGCGCCGCCCGGGAAAACGGTGAGCCCGCCGAAGAAGCCGCGGGCCGGTCTCCTCACCATCAGGACTTCGATGGACCCGGGTGCATCCCGCACCAGAATGACCGTGGCCGCGGGCCGCGCCGGGACGGGATCCGTCATCGGTGCATCCTATGAAGATGCCGGGGACCGACCTGGCAGACTTGGGCCGTGCCGAGCACCAACCCTTATCGCGACCTCCCGGCCGTGGATCGATTGGCGGACGGGCTCGCCGCATCCGGTCTCCCCCGTGCCCTCCGCGTCGACTGTGCGAGGAGTGCACTCGACCTGGCCAGAGCCGAGATATCCCGAGGCAGAGAGGCGGATGCCGAGGGCATCGCCGCCGACCTGGCCCGCGGCCTTCGTCGCTCGGCCGGCGTGCAGGTGATCAACGTCAGCGACGGGGTTCCGCGCGGCAGGCTGTCATGCTCGCCGACTTCTTCCCAGAAGGTGAGGG
>JALDXM010000375.1:0-2678 GCA_032155085.1 Actinomycetota bacterium
CATGTGACCCGCATCCATCCAATCCTATGAGGGCCATTCCAAAGGCTTCGTCACACCGCCCGAGATCAGGGGGTTATGCCCAAGGCGATCTGCTGGCCCAACGCGGCAAGGTCAAGCTCGGTCACCACCGTGCCGTGGGCGACGTGGAAGGTGTCGATGACTTCCCCCTCGCGACTGTCGAGCTTGGCCAGGCGGATGGCGAGCCCCTGGGCCTCGAGGACGCCGAGGATCTCGGCAAGTCGGCCGATCCTGTCCGAGCATTTCACCACCACGACCAGATCTCCGCTGGCGACGTCGGTCGTCACCACCGCGCTCGGCTGCGGACGGGACGCGTCCGGGGTCGGATAGGCGGCTGCTCGGGCGGCGACCCTGTCGTCGATGTCGAGCTCGCCCCGAAGCCCGGCCTCTAGATCCACGCGAACCCGCTCCCACCTCTCGCCAGGGACCACACCACCGGTTCGATCGTCCCTGACGCGAAACGAATCGACTAGCAGCCCGTCCGATCTGCCGAACATGCGAGCCTCGAGCACGTCGACGCCATGAGTGGCAAAAACCGCTCCGACGATACGACGGAAGCCCGGAGCCTCGGGGCCGACCACGGCGACTGCATCGATTGGGGATGCGCTTCGCACTCCCAAGTTGCAGACGGCAACGAGGTCGAGGGTCAGCTCGAGATGCCAGAGGACCTCGTCGACGGTGACGCTTCGCAGATAGTCGGCGGGCATCGCATTCAGATGTGCGCTCATCGCGTCGATCGATCCCCCGCTGCGGGCGAGCACCTCCTCCCTGGTAGTTCCCACCGCCTCGGGTTCGAGTTCTTCAACTCCGAATGTGGCGGCGCAACGCAGAAACAATGTGTTGAGCAAACTCGCCTTCCAGTCGTTCCACATGGAAGGACCCGTCGCCTGGGAATCGGCGACGGTGAGCAGGTAGAGCACTTGTAGGAGCTGGAGGCTCCCCACCTCGGCAGCCACGTGGTCGATGACCGCTGGATCGGCGAGATCTCGTCTGGTCGCAGTCATCGGAAGAAGCAGGTGATGCTCCACGGCCCCGGCCAAAAGCTCCGTTGTCTGGGCGTCCAAGCCCATTCGCTTGGCGAATTCAGTTGCGATCTCGGCTCCGACCTTGGGGTGTGATCCGCCGTGACCTTTGCCAATGTCGTGGAGGAATGCAGAGAGGCGGAGAAGCGCCGGGCGGTTCAGCTCAGCTGCGATGTGGCCCAGGAAAGTGTCGTCCGATGCGGCGATTGTCTGCATCTCGGCGACTGTGCGCCAGAGATGTGGTGCCACGGGGTGCTGGTGGAAGGGCTCGAGTTGAGGCAGGGTCGCCACCACGCCCCATTCGGGGAGGACGTTCGCGAGATGCCCCTTCTCCCACAGCTCATCGAAGCCGGCCCTACCTGGCTCCCCGGCCACGAGAAGCCTGTCGAGATCATCGAGGTTTGGCGGCGTGTCGGTGCTGACCGACGAGGCGGTTTTGGCGGTTCGGGCCCGGCGCCGGCGAGGCTCGGGCCGGGACTCGATGACCTCGGGCCACTTTCGCTCGGCGAGACGGTCGATCGATTGCATGGCCGCTGTCAGATCGGCTGCCACCTCCTGCGTATCGCGCCCAAGCCAGCGCGCCACCGGACTCCGCAGCTCGGGGGAGTACACGTCATGGGCCCTGCCGGCTACGACATGCAGCCCGTTGCGTACCTGGAGCAAGATCTCGCGCGCCAAATCCTCTTCCGTTTCATGCTCGGTCGAGAACTTGCCGATCAGCTCCTCGCGTCGGCGTTCCCATTCGAAGCCCTGCAGGGCGCGGAGACCACCGCGGCCGGTCTTGACGTCGACGGCCATCAGGCGATAGGGGGCTTCCGCCCGTCGTTGTAGCTCGGCGTCCACCAGATACCGACGTAGCGGGCGGGCCCGCGTGACCCGGGTGACCGCCGATCTCAGCTGTTCGAACAACTCTTCGGATCCCGTCACTAGACGAGCCGTCAGCAGCGTTGTCTGGGTGTCGAACCTCTCCCGCGCTGCCTCGGATGCCTCTCGGATGGTGCGCACCGAGTGTCCGACCCGGAGCTTGGCGTCCCAGAGGGGGCGGAACAGATCGGCGGCGGCAGCGGAGGCATCACCCCCACTGTGAAGCAGCATCAGGTCTACGTCCGAGTAAGGGCTCAACTCCTCCCGGCCATACCCTCCGAGGGCCACCACTGCCATCGGCTCATCATCCGATGGCAACAGACGAGACACGGTCTTGTCCAGGGTCTCGGTGAGGGCGGCACAAACGTCACGACCTCCGTGACCAATGCGTTGTCGTCGCAGCGAGTCACGGAGGTCGATGAAGTCGGAGAGGAGGTGGCTCCCTTGATCAGATTGCGTCGGCACCTCGCTCACTAGTGCGGATGCGTACCACGTCTTCGACCGGGACGACGACGATCTTGCCGTCGCCGATCTCGCCGGTATGCGCAGCGGACTCGATGGCCGCCACGGCCGGCCCGGCCAGCTCGTTGGTGACGATGACCTCGATTCGCACCTTGGGCACGAACTCCACTTCGTACTCGGCGCCCCGATAGACCTCGGTCTGGCCTCCCTGGCGGCCGAACCCGGAGACGTCACTCACCGACATCCCGGAGACACCGGCGGTCTTGAGCGAGTCCCGTACCTGCTCCAGCTTGAAGGGCTTGATGAAGGCGA
>JALDXM010000376.1:0-2676 GCA_032155085.1 Actinomycetota bacterium
CATTCACATGAGGCTTCGTACGCTCAAACTTCGCCTTCGCCATCGTCTGGCTCCTGTTCCTTTCTCGGCTTGATCGGCCGCCGCAGCCTACGCGGCGATCCTGGATGTAGCGGCGGGCAGACTCGAACTGCCGACCTCTCGATTATGAGTCGAGCGCTCTCACCTACTGAGCTACGCCGCCTCGTTGCGAACGGCTTCAGCCGCCCGCTCAGAGCCCCCTTCCGGATTTGAACCGAAGACCCCTTCCTTACCATGGAAGTGCTCTACCAACTGAGCTAAGGGGGCGTTGGGTTGTCAGGCGCCGGGCGCCCGTGCCGGGAGAAGGATTCGAACCTCCGTAGGCGTCAGCCGGCAGATTTACAGTCTGCTCCCTTTGGCCGCTCGGGCATCCCGGCAAGCCGTGACCACGCGTCAACGAACGCTGGGTCCGGGATATTCAATGTTACCGGTCGCCCTGCCCGTCTACCAACCCGTCAGCGGACACCCTGGGCCATGGCGGCGAGACGGGCGATGCGCTCCTCGGTCGGAGGGTGGGTGCTGAGAAGGTTCATCATGCCGCGGCCACGAAACCCCTTCATCGGGTTCTCGATGAAGAGCTGTGCAGTGGCCGGGTTGACCTGCATCGGGATCTTCGACGCCCCCATCGAGATCTTCTCGAGAGCGCTGGCCAGCATCATCGGCCGGCCGGTGGTCTCGGCACCGGTCTCGTCGGCCTGAAACTCACGAGTGCGTGAGATGGCCAACCGGATCAGCATCGCGGCGATCGGGGCCACGACGAGGGAGATGATGGCCCCGATGGCGCCGAGCGGGCTCTCCCGGTTGTCGCCACCACCGAACCAGAAGGCCATGCGGGCGATCATGGTGAGGGCGGAGGCGATCATGGCCGCGATCGAGCTGATCAGGATGTCCCGGTTGCTGACATGGGCCAACTCGTGGGCCAGCACCCCCTCCAGCTCGTCATCGGTGAGGATCTGGAGGATCCCGGAGGTCACCGCAACCGCAGCGTGTTTGGGTGAGCGGCCGGTGGCGAACGCGTTGGGCTGGGCCGATTCGATGAGATATATGCGGGGCTCGGGCATGTTCTTCTGCAGGGCCAGGCGCCGCACCATGGCGTACACGTTGGGCAGCTCAGCCTCGGTGACTGGCTTGGCCCGACTCGTGGCGAGGGCCAGCTTGTCCGAGAAGAAGTAGGCAAGCACGTTGAAACCGATGACGAACGCGAATCCGAGCAGGAAGCCACCGTCGGGCACCAGCGAAACGGCGACCAGCCAGAGCAGCGTGCTCATGAAGGCGAGGAGGGCGACCGTCTTCAAGTTGTTCATGGGAGAAATCGTAATGGCGACCGGTGATAAGAAGCCCTGCAGCAAACCGACGACATGTCTGCCCGGTAAGACGTGCCGATTTTTCAGGAACGAGGGCTAGCGCAACTGCGCGGAGTGGCCTATGGTCACGAGCCGTGTGTGAACCGCCTCTGCTCGGGCGGTCCACTGCAAGCCACACAATCAAGGAGGAGGAAGCACCTTTGAGAAGGAAGCTTCTATTGCTCGTGGCCGTACTGGCCACGGCATTCGCAGCGGCGGTGCCTGTGGGCGCTGCCCCAGGACAGGCGGTCCCCTTCGAGCCCGGGGAAGTGCTCGATATCGGGGCCGACAACGACAACCCGAGCCACCCGCTCGGTGATGAGCAACAGGCGCTGAAGCTCCAGGGCTTCCAGCAGAAGCTCAACGGGAAGACGGAAGGCCCTGTCGCCGAAGTGGCCAAGGGCCAGTTCGTCGAGTTGGAGCGGGTCGATGAGGACTCGATCTGGACCGTCATCGGCGAGTTCGGACCAAACGACCATCCTGCTCCGATCTTGTTCAGTGGGATCCCGGGGCCTCTCCACAATGAGATCCCCGAGCCCGACCGGACCGTTGACAACGCCACGATCTGGACTTCGGACTTCACGGAGGACTACTACGAGGACCTTCTGTTCTCGGAGGCGCCGGGCGACGTCTCGATGAGGAACTTCTACATCGAGCAATCGTCCAACCGGTACACGGTCAACGGTGACGTCACCGACTGGGTCCAGGTCCCCTTCAATGCAGCCGCCTACGGGCGGAACTACTGCGGTGACATTGTCTGCGCCCAGACCTGGGTCTTCGTCAACCATTCGATCGACGCCTGGTACAACGCCCAGGTCGCAGCCGGCATGACCGACGCCGAGATCAACGCCTCTCTGGCCGAGTTCGACGTCTGGGACCGGTACGACAGCGACGGGGACGGCGTATTCGACGAGGCCGACGGCTACATCGACCACTTCCAGTCGGTTCACGCCGGTGAAGGTGAGGAGACCGGTGGCGGGGCTCAGGGCAGCGACGCCATTTGGAGCCACCGCTGGTATGCCTACTTCTCAGCCAACGGCCCTGATGGAACCGGCCCGAACGATTTCGGTGGTGTTCGGATCGGCAACACCAACTTCTGGGTAGGCGATTACACGATCGAGCCCGAGAACGGCGGTGTCGGTGTATTCGCTCACGAGTTCGCCCACGACCTCGATGTGCCGGATCTCTACGACACCAGTGGCAACACCGGTGGCGCCGAGAACTCGACCGGTTTCTGGACCCTGATGTCGAGCGGCTCCTACGGCAGCACCGGGATCCCCGAAGAGGGAATCGGATCCACGCCGATCCCGATGAG
>JALDXM010000377.1:0-2676 GCA_032155085.1 Actinomycetota bacterium
TTGAGATGGGTGGGCGAGCCAAGCGATTTGGCCAGGGCATCCTTGACGCCTGCCGCCTCGAGGATCTGACGCACGGCCCCACCGGCGATGACACCGGTACCGGGAGCGGCCGGCTTGATGAGCACCTTGGAAGCGCCATGCTCGCCAGTGGCCTGATGGACGACGGTTTGGCCCGCCATCGGGATCTCGACCATTGCACGGCGCGCCGTCTCCATCCCCTTCTGGATGGCAGCGGGGACTTCCTTGGCCTTGCCATAGCCGATGCCAACCTTGCCGGCGCCGTCCCCGACGACGACCAGGGCGGTGAAGCTGAAGCGACGGCCACCTTTGGAGACCTTGGCCACACGGTTGATTTGGATGACGCGCTCGTCGAACGTCGTTGCTTGCTCTTGAGCCATGACTAAGTGCTCCGTTTCGTGGGGGACGTGCGATGCATCGTCGAGTCATCGTGGCTCGAGGCCAAGGACGCACGACGAAGGCGCACCCGAAGCGGTGCGTCTAGGAGGAGGACGCCGGCGTCGACCACGAGGGCCGACGAGGCGCGTGCGGACTCTGCGAAGCGGTGCACTAGAACTCCAATCCGGCTTCGCGCGCCGCCTCGGCCAAGGCCTTCACCTTGCCGTGGAACTTGTAGCCGCCCCGGTCGAAGACGACCTCGGTCACGCCCGCGTCCTTGGCCCGGGTGGCGATCGCCTCACCGACCTTGGTCGCGGCCGCCAGGTTCAGGTTGTCCGAGTGGAGAGCCGACTCCTGTGAGGAGGCGGCGGCGAGGGTCCGTCCCTGCACGTCGTCGATGACCTGGGCGTAGATGTACTTGTTGGACCGGTACACGGCGAGACGGGGACGCTCCCCGGTGCCATGGACATGTTTGCGGACCCGGTTGTGACGCCGATCCCGCGCATTCTGACGTGATCCGCGCATCACTTACCTGCCTTTCCGGCCTTGCGCCGGACGTATTCGCCTGCGTACCGGATCCCCTTGCCCTTGTAGGGCTCGGGGGGACGCACCTTGCGGATGTCGGCGGCCACCTGGCCCACCTGCTCCTTGTCGATCCCGGAGACGACGATTCGGGTCGGCTCGGGAACCTCGAACGTGATGCCCTTGGGCGCCCTCACGTTGACCGGATGACTGAAGCCCACCAGCAGTTCGATGTCAGAACCTTTGAGGCTGGCGCGATACCCGACGCCCTGGATCTCGAGGACCTTGGAAAAGCCCTCAGAGACGCCCACCACCATGTTGGACAGGAGGGCACGGCTCAGACCGTGAAGGGCACGCGACTCACGGGTGTCATCCTCACGAGCGACGGTGATCACACCATCGTCCATCGTGAAGTTGACCCGGTCGGTGAACTCCCGAGACAGCTCGCCCTTCGAGCCCTTGACGGTCACTTGGGTCCCGTCGACCTTCACGTCGACTCCGGACGGAACCGTCACCGGCATCTTCCCGATACGGCTCATCTCACCAAACCTCGCACACGACCTCACCGCCGAGACGACGGCGGCGGGCCTCACGGTCAGGAAGCAGTCCCTGGCTGGTGGACACCACGGCGACACCGAGGCCGCCCTGGACCCGGGGAAGCTCGGAGGCACCCCGGTAGACGCGGTGGCCAGGCTTGGAGATGCGCTTGATGCCCTCGATCGCAGGCTGACGGCGGTTGCCGTAGCGCAGGACGAGCTCGAGCTCACTCAGGGCACCTTCGGATTTCACGTCATAGCGATCGATGAAACCCTCGTCGACGAGGATGCGGGCAATCCCGACCTTCATCTTCGATGATGGCATCACCACCCTCTCATGACCGACCGCAATTGCATTGCGGATGCGGGTGAGCATGTCGGCAATCGGATCGGTAACCATCACCAAGACGCCTTTCTGACACCGGGGAGCTCGCCACGTGACGCCAGCTCGCGTACGCAGATGCGGCACATTCCGAAGTCACGCAAGTAGGCCCGGGCACGGCCACAGCGCTGGCAACGGCTGTACCCGCGGACCTTGTACTTCGGCTTGCGGCTGGCCTTCACGACCAGCGATTTCTTTGCCATTCAGAATCCTCCTTCAGACCCCGGTGGTTGCCTTGCGGAACGGGAAGCCGAAGGCATCGAGCAACGCCTTGGCGTGCTCGTCGTTGGTCGCTGTAGTGCAAATCGTTATGTCCATGCCCCTGGTCGCCGACACCTGGTCGAAGTCGAGCTCGGGAAAGATCAACTGCTCGGTGACGCCAAAGCTGTAGTTGCCGCGGCCGTCGAAAGACTTCGGGTTGAGGCCACGAAAGTCGCGCACCCTGGGGATGGCGATGGCGAGCAGACGATCGAGGAACTCCCACATGCGGGTCCCGCGCATCGTCACCGACGCACCGACGGGCATGCCCTCGCGGACCTTGAAGTTGGCGATCGACTTGCGGGAGCGGTTCATCTTCGGCTTCTGGCCGGTGATGACACCGAGCTCGTCCATGGCGGAGTCGATCATCTTCTTGTCCTGGACCGCGTCGCCAACGCCCATGTTCACCACGATCTTCTCGAGACGAGGGATCTCCATGACATTGGACAACCCGAGCTCGTCCTTCAGTCGGGGAGCGATCTGCTCGGCGTAGAGGGACTTGAGACGTGGTTGTTCGCTCACAGGTCACCCCCGCATTTGACACAGGTCCGGTGCTTCTTGCCCTTGTCGTCGACGCGGTGG
>JALDXM010000378.1:0-2665 GCA_032155085.1 Actinomycetota bacterium
ACCCGAGGTCGGTGACGTCGGTGCGGACGTGAGGCACGTACTGGCAGGCGTCGAGGCACACCAGGGCCCCGGCGGCGTGGGCTGCGTCGGCGAGGTGGCGGGCCGGGGTGATGGTCCCGACGAAGTGGAGGCGGTCAGGGGTGCCGAGATGGTCGAGATCCGAGAGCTCCCGGAGCACCTTCAACCCGACACACGCCGGGGGGCCGATAGTCGAGTTGCCAACATCGGCATCGACAATCGCCACGGTCCTTCCCGCGCTCAGGGCGAGACGGGCAGCATTCAGGGCCAGGGTCGTTTTCCCGGTATCGACGCTTCCCACGAGCATCGCGACCTTCGCCCGTGACACCTCACGCGCTACCCCGTCGTGGCTGGCCTCGGACATCGCGGCAATATAGGGGCGCGCATGACACGAGAGTCCCTGCCGATCAGCTTCCTATCCGATTTCGGTCTCGGCGACGAGTTCGTCGGCGTCGTTCATGGTGTCCTGGCGAAACTCGCTCCCGACTCGCGAGTGATCGATATCGGGCACGGCACGCCGCCGGGGGACATCAAGGCGGCGGCGCTCAGCCTGACCCGCGCCATTCAGTATCTGCCTGAAGGGGTGGCGCTGGTCGTCGTCGACCCGGGAGTCGGGTCCGATCGAAAGGCTCTTGCAGTCGTGACCGAGTGGGGCTTCTTCGTGGGCCCCGACAACGGCGTCCTGTCGCCCGCGGTGGCGATGATGGGTGGCGCCCAGCGGATCGTGTCCATCGACAATCCCGAGGCGAGGATCCCCTCACCGGGCGAGACGTTCCATGGGCGCGATGTCTTCGCCCCGGCCGCCGCTCTTCTCGCATCGGGAGAGGCGGCCATCCTGGACCTCGGGCCGGAGGTCGGCCCTGGAGAGGTCCAACCCTTGTTGCTGCCCTTGCCCGAGATCGATGGCGGGCTGGTCACGGGCGAGGCGTGGTGGGTTGATCGATTCGGCAACGTCCAGACCAACATCGGACCGGATGATCTGGCCGCTATCGGCCTCGCGCCCGGGGCAACCGTGACGATGAAGGTTGGCGCCTCGCTTCACTCTGTCCCATGGGTCGCCAATTATTCGGAGGTCGAGCCAGGCGAGACCCTGATCCATGTCGACTCGGCGGGGCTCATCGCGGTCGCAGTGCGCAACGGGGCCGCCGACGAAGAGCTGAATCTGACGGCCGGTGTAGCCGTCACCCTGGCTGGGACAGGATCGACACCAGCTGGCTGATCCCGGCCACTGCGATGAGCACGAGGAGGATGACCAGCACGATGGCGGTTGCAGGGCGCACGGCCGACACGATGGCAGACCCGAATGCCCTTACCGAAATGATGAGGCCCCCTCGAGGAGGGGGCCTCATCTACACGAAGGAGAGTGCCGTACCGTGGGGCGGGCTGGGAGGCTATCCGTTCACACCTTGGACTGAACGTGCCCTAGGTATGAGGGGAACGGTTGACCCTCCTTCCTGCATGCGTGTCCATTATCGGTCACCGAGGGGGGTTACTTGAAATATTTCGAGGTCACCTTCTACACGAGATCCGGGTGTCATCTCTGCGACGAGGCTAGGCCTTTGGTGGAAAAAGTGGTCAGATCGGCGGGTGGGGTGATCGAAGAGGTGGACATCGATGCCGACGATGTGCTCACCAGGGACTATGGAATCCGGGTTCCGGTCGTTGTCGGTCCCGGCGGTGTGGTGCTGGCCGAAGGTGTCATCGAGGCCAAGGCCTTGCGCCAAGCCTTGCGCCGATTCAATGCCTGATCAGGGCAATCGGGCGATCCCCGGCCGCGGCATCGCCGCCAGTTGTGACCGTGCCCCCGACCGTCGTGGTGGTTTCCCCTTCGGCAGGCGTCTCTTCGCCCGGCTCGCCTCCCTCGCCACCTTCCCCACCCTCCGCCTCGGCCAGACCACAGTCGGCGAGGACTTCTTCCGGGTTGGCCCCACCGAAGCGGACCCGCTCGAAGGCGACCACCGATGCGATTTGCTCCGCGCTCAAGCTGTCCCCGAAGGTGGGCATGCCACCATCGACGGCCTGGTTGGTGTCGCCGTAAGTGCTCCGTCCCTCGGCCTGGAACCCGGCCGACCCAAGGGTGACCCACTCGATGTGGTCGGCGCAGGAGCCAAAAGTGGTCACGACACCAGCGAACCCGGGGCCAACCCCGCCTTCGCCGTTCGCCCCATGGCAGCCCTCACAGGCGGGGGCGCCGTGGTAGAGCTCTTCGCCCATGGCGATGAAGTCGGCACCCCCACCGCCACCCACACCGGAGCCGGTGAATTCGGTCCCGTCGCAGTTGACCACCTCGCCTGTGATCACGTCGGTGCTGAGTTCGGTGGAGTCACCACATTCACCGGTTGCCGAACCACCCAGGGCGAACAGGGCGAAAGCGGGGATGATGAGCATGACTGCGGCCAGCCATCGGGGAACAGCGAGATTGGTGCGCTCTCTGATGCCGGCCGTCGGCACGGTGATCACCTCGGGCAGGCTGGCCGCCTCGGCCGCGGTCACCTCGGCCGGTATCGGGGCTCGGGTCACGGGGCCTACAGCCGCGGCCGCCGGGGCGGGAGCCTCCGCCGCGGGCGTCGCCGCCTCCGGTGCGGCCGCCTCTTCCTCGGGCTCATCGGCCTTGCGATCTCCGCCAATGCGTGGCTCGCGCTGCCGC
>JALDXM010000379.1:0-2643 GCA_032155085.1 Actinomycetota bacterium
GGACCCAGACGGCGGGGTCCTCCATCAGGTTGAAGTACCAGTCGGGATGGCGTGGTGCGCCGCCATAGGAGGCGACCACCAACAAATCTCCGTCGACTTCGAAGAACCGGAGCGGGGTGCGGCGTATCTCTCCTGAGTTCCGGCCGGTGGTGTAGAGCAAGATGAGACTGCCCGCAGCCGGGTGATCGACCTCGGCACCATCACTGGCCAGATACTCACGTACGTTCTTGGCGGCGTGAGGACGTGACGGGTCGAGTGCTCGATCTTCGATGGTCATGCGCCGAACCTATCACCAGGCACTGATCCGTACGATGGTGGGAGTGCGACGGCTCGCCCCGGTCTTCCTCCTCGCCCTGACCTCTTGCTCCCCATCGGTCACCGGTGACGGATCGACGAGCACCTCTGAGGTGAGCGTCATTGCCACCAGCACCAGCGCCCCGGCCGGCGCCACCACCACATCGACTCCTGCCGGCTGGGTCGAGCTGGCGGCGATGGAGGTCGCACGAAGCGAGCATCCCGCCGCGGTGCTTGGGGGTGAGATCGTGGTTCTTGGAGGCTTCGTCGAGACGGGCGTGGGCCGCACCGACATCACGCCTACGGTCGAGGCCTATACCCCCGACACAGACACCTGGCGTCAGCTTACGGAGCTACCCGAGCCACGACATCACGGGATGGCCGCAGCGGTTGGGGAACGGCTCTTCTTCATCGGTGGGTCAGCTCCGTCAGGTGAATCTTCGAGCGCGATGTGGGAGCTCGTCGAGGGCACCTGGATGCCCAAGGCTCCCCTGACGGCTGCCGTGGCGGCGGCAGCTGCGGTCGTGCTCTCGGACACGATCTACGTGGTGGGCGGGGTCCCGGACGGATATCTCCAGGCCTACGACGTCGCCGGCGACCAATGGACCATCCTCCCCGCGCCGCCCACGCAACGTGAGCACGTGGCCGCTGCAATCTTTGACGGAGAGGTGTGGGCGATCGCTGGGCGTTGGATGGGCGAGATCTTCAACACAACCGAGATCTATGACCCCGAGGCGCAGGCATGGCGGGCAGGCCCCCCACTGGTCGAGCCCAGGTCCGGATTCGGCGCCGCGGCGGTCGGGGACATGATCGTCGTTGCGGGAGGGGAGGTTTTCGATCCTGACGAGGCCCTGCCCACTGTCGAAGCTCTCGATGGAGAGGCATGGCGATTGATCGACCCCCTGCCACACGGGCTCCACGGCAACCCCCTGGTCGCCATCGACGACCGGGTCTATCTCCCGGGCGGTTCGACGAGACCCGCTGGAGTCGCCAACGACGGCGCGATGTATCGTCTCGATGCGGGCTGACACCACACCTGTTTCTCGGTTAATTTCCCCCTCATGGCACAACAGCCCCTCGAGCTGATCCTGCTTCGTCAGCTCGCCAGCCACCTGGTCATCCCGATGTGGATGATGGACGAGCAGGGCAACCTGATCTACTACAACGAATCGGCCGAAGGTCTGCTCGGGGTCCAGTTCGATGACGTCGGCCCGATCAACTCAGAGCAACTGGTGGGGAAATGGCAGGTGACCCAAATCGACGGGTCCCCATTGCCCGACTACGACTTCCCTGTCGTTGTGGCCCTGAGCAAGCACAAGCCGGCCCACAAGTCTCTTCGATTCCAGGGACTCGATGGCGTATGGCGAGCAGTCGAAGTCACCGCACTCCCCCTCGAGGGTCAGGATGGGCGGTTCCTCGGTGTCCTCGCCACCTTCTGGGAGGTCGAGGACTGAGAGCCCGACTCTGGGGCACCAGGGGCTCGATCGCCAGCGCCGGTCCCGCCACCGCCCGCTACGGAGGGGACACCTCGGCGGTCGAGGTGCGGAGCCAAGACGACAGGCTGATCGTCCTCGATGCGGGGAGCGGCATGCGGGCCTTGGGCGTCGAGGTCGGCGCCGTGGAGAAGGTCGACATCCTCCTCACCCATCTCCACATGGACCACATCCAGGGTCTCCCGTTCTTCGGACCACTCCACGATCCCGATATCTGGGTCGATGTGTGGGGGCCGGTCTCTCACAATCAGACTCTCCAGGAGCGACTCAACCGCTATCTCTCCCCTCCCCTCTTCCCGGTCCGGGTCCGTGACCTGGAGAATGTGGCCTTTCACGATGTGGCGCCGGGGGTATTCGACCTCGATGGGGTCCAGGTGACGGCGGACCTGGTCTCCCACCCCGGTCCCACTCTCGGCTATCGACTCGAGGAGGATGGCCGCGCGCTCACCTATCTGCCCGATCACGAGCCGGCTCTTGGTTCCAACGATTTCCCAAACGACTCGTTCTGGACGTCGGGCTACTCGATCGCCGTGGGGGCCGATGTGCTGATCCACGACTCCCAGTACACCGACGAGGAGTACGCCCGGCGGGTGGGGTGGGGCCACAGCTCCTACAGCCACGTGCTCGGATTCGCAGGGCTGTGCGAGGTGAAGAGGCTGATGACCTTCCATCACGATCCTGCCCACAGCGACGATGTCCTCGATCAGGCCCACGCCCGGCTGCAGGAGGCCGCAACCGGCTTCGAGGTCGTCCCCGGCACCCATGGGGCCGTGATCGACGTTTGAGGCGTGTGCAATCAGCCACCTCTCAGGCGCTCCCATGCACACGTCCTTCGTTGCATTCGTCCCGCGTGCAA
>JALDXM010000380.1:0-2634 GCA_032155085.1 Actinomycetota bacterium
AATCGATAGGACGATCGCCCCGAGGAAGGTGGCCCAGAAGAATCCGGTCGACTGCAGTCCGAGATCCATCATGCTCGGTCCCGACAGCCATACGACGAGCTGGAGCACGAGCGCATTCACCACGACGAGGAACAATCCAAGCGTGAGCAGGATGATCGGGAGACTGAGCAGCCTGAGGATCGGCTTCACGATGAAGTTGGCAAGACCGAGGATCACCACCACCACGACGTACTGCCACCATGTTCCGGTGAAGGTGAGGCCGTCGATGATCCAGATGGCGATGCCCAGGGCTCCTGCCGTGACGGCGAGATTGAGGATGATGCCCATGGGTCCAAGCTATCAGGGTGCCTGCAAGGCTGTCGGCACTAACCGTCGGTCAGGGCTGCCTGGCCACCGGCCTCCCGTACCAATCGAGCACACGCATCGCGCGCAATGTGTTCCAGCGGCTCGGTCGGCCGTCTCCATCCTCCATCTCGAAATGGACCCTTCCGGGATGTGTGTTCTCGAGCTGCCACCGTCCCTGGTCGTCTTGTTTGCTCTTCACGAGGTCGACTGCCTCGGCACACCGCTCGTCCGGTTCGGTCCCCGCGCTTCGCAGATAGTCGAGACCTCGCAACACGTCATAGTGCCACCGTGGGTGGAAGGAAAACATCGTCCAATCGGGATCGGCGATCTCACCGCTGGAGAGGCGACGCATCATGTGTCGCTCCAAGAGATACTCCTCACCGGCGACCCGAGCGGCGGCTAACTCGGTGGATGCCCCGTGACGCCGCTCGTACTCGAGCAGGCCTTCGAGCACACAGATGGTGGTGTGAAACGATGACCGGATTGAGCCCCGCTCGGCCTCGCAGTTCCACCCGCCATCGGCGAGCCGTTCGGCCAACAGTCGCTCCAAGATCCCGTCGACGTTCTGATCGAAGTAGGCCCCGATGGCCAAGGTCATCCCGTTGATACACGGCTCGACCTCCCCATCGAAGAAGGGTTGGCCATCGTGATCCCACCTGCTGTTGTCGCGCACCAGGGAGACAGCCTCAACAGCCTGGTCACTACTCGGGTCGAGACCCATCTCCCGGAGCATCTGGAGGGTGTAGGTGGTGGAAACCCACTTCGGCACATATGTTCCGAAGGAGATGAATAGTGAGCGCATGGCGTTCAGATAGCGCTCGCTGCCCTCCTCAGCGATGTCTGGATCACGCTCCTCCCAAGCGGACACGAATGCGGGATCCAGCTCGAGAAAGCCGGCCAGGTCCTCGATGGTGGCCCTCTGTGCCTCGCGCAAGAGCCTCCGAGTCGCTGCATCAGGAACACCCTCAAGTGAGACCTTCGGTGACCCGAGCAGGTCCCTACCCCATTGGCCGTTCTCGCCTCGGAGCGCGAGCAGGCGGGCGCCCCAGCCCTCCTTGGCGACCCTCGATCTCTCGGCGGCGACTACGTCGTCGGGCTCGTTGGTGAGATCCCTCATCACCTGCCAGCGAATCGAGGGATCGGAATCGAGAAGCCAATCGATGATGTTCATTTGCTGCCCCTCGTCGGTGGGAGCGGAGCAGGGTAGGTCTGTGCCCACAGGTGGGTGTCATCGGTGCTGTGGTACCATCTGTTTGACGGCTAGCCCGTCAGAAATCCATGGTCTCACAGGGAAAAACTGCGCCTGTAGCTCCATACGATGACCGTGACAAGTGAAGATTTGCGCCCGTAGCTCAATTGGATAGAGCGTCTGACTACGGATCAGGAGGTTGCGTGTTCGAGTCGCGCCGGGCGCGCTGACGAAAGGCTTGTGGGGTTGGGGAGTTTGAGCCATGTCGCCGCCTGATGTTCGCGTCAGCCGATGATCAGGCGATGCGGCGGCGGATCACGTAGATCGCGGCAGCGATGAGCCCGGCGGCGAGGGCGACGAATATCGCCACCTCGATGGACTGCATTGCCCAGAAGTGGCGAGCGGGGTGCATGATTAGCGTGTCGAAACAGTCGGTGGCGTTTATCTCACAGCCTGTGAGGCGGCCGACTTCGGTCCTCACGATCCAGTCGGCGTGAAGCTCGTTCCAGTGGGGCGGGTTGGGTCCGCTGAGCGAGACGCGCTGGGTCTCCGTCGGCAGATAGCGAGGACGCCCCACCAGCATCACCAGGAGCCAGGTGCCCAGGAATCCGACCACGGTGGTGGCCATCGCGGTCAGCAACCTTCCCGTGAGTGCACCGGCAAAGATGCCGAGAGCCAGTGCGAAAAGGACGTAGCCGAACACGACGACCCCGTGGATGTCGAAAAAGATGTAGTTGAAGCGCTGACCTGAGGTCTGCATCACCGGGCCGATCCACCAGTTGAGCATTGCGGCGTAGATCGCCGTCATCACCACGACACTGAGGACGACGAAGCCGATCTTGGACGCGGCCCAGCGCAGCCGGGAGACACCCTGGGTCCACACCAGGCGGTGAGTTCCGTTCTCGATCTCGCGAGCCACCAGGGGCGCGCCCCAGAACATGCCGACCAGGATCGGCAGCAACATGAGCAGCAGCCCGGCGAAGACCACGTTGCCGTATCCCTGGTAGAAGCTGCGGGCGGCCTCTGCGCACTGGCTGACCCTGTCGAGGGCGTCGTCCGAATCGGCGGTGCCCTGGGCATCGCCCTCGCCGACCGGGACC
>JALDXM010000381.1:0-2627 GCA_032155085.1 Actinomycetota bacterium
CCGACGCTGGAAACGGCCGATCACGATGTCGCCAAGCGTGAAAGCCGCCGCCCCGGTGAACACGCCTACGGCGACCGCCAGCCCTCCTTCCGCGATCGAGGCGGCCTCATCGATCAACTCATAGGCGACGGCACTCAGCAGCACACCCGCCCCGAACGCCATGATGAGACCGAGGGCCCGGCGGTGTGGCGGTCGCCAGGTCGCGATCAAGGCGCCGAGGAGCAGCGAGCTGGCGGCGAACAGACCCCAGAGGAGGGCTTCGGTCAATCCGTCTTCCTGGACAACACCGCGTCGACCGCGAACTCACCTTCCAAGTATCGAACTACGCCGGTCCGTGCCGCCCCCTTCAGGTCGTCTTCCGCCTTGCGGACGTGATCGAGCTGCTCAGACGGGGCAGTGACCGAGACCGTCTCCACCTCGGCGGCCATGGACACCTTGGCATCTGACTTCGCCCTGCGCACCGCGGCGAGGACCGCGCCGGTCACTTCAAGGACTGCCTCGTCGCCTGCGAGCCCTTCCAACTCCTCGGCGCGCGGCCAGCGGGATCGATGGACCGAGCCCTCCCGCCACCAGGACCAAACCTCTTCGGTGACGAAGGGCAGGAAGGGGGCAAACAGACGCAGATAAACCTCGAGGCCAAGTTGGAGGGCGGCGTGGGCCGAGGCACTCGGCGCCCCGCCTTCGTATGCCCGTCCTTTGACCAGCTCGACATAGTCGTCGGTCCAGGTCCAGAAGGATCGCTCCACGATCTCCAGTGCCCGGGCGTAGTCGAAGCCATCGAACGCCTCCGTTGCCCTGGCGACTGTCCTGGCCAGTGAGGCCAGCATCGACCTGTCAAGCGGCTGGTCGATGACGGACGCATCCACGTCATCCGCAAAGCCGAGGGCGAACCTGGATGCATTGAGGATCTTGATGGCGAGCCGACGCCCGATTTTCATGACACCCTCGTCGGCCGCGGTGTCGGTCCCCGGTCTCCCCCGGCACGCCCAATAGCGGATCGCCTCCGCCCCGTGCTCTTCGATGAGTGGCATCGGGGTGACGACGTTGCCCTTCGACTTCGACATCTTCTTCCTGTCGGGGTCGAGGACCCAGCCGTTGATCGTCGTGTGGGCCCAGGGCAGCATTTCGTGCTCGTAGTGGGAGCGAACCACAGTCGAGAAGAGCCAGGTCCTGATGATCTCGGGGCCCTGGGGCCGCAGATCCATGGGGAACACCCGGGAGAAGAGGTCAGGGTCGTCGTCCCAATGGCCGGCGATCTGCGGCGTGAGCGAAGACGTGGCCCAGGTGTCCATCACGTCGGGGTCCCCGACGAAGCCTCCCGGAGTTCCACGCTGCTCCTCGTCGTAACCGGGTGGTGCAGCAGACGTCGGGTCGATCGGCAGCGAGCCCTCGTCAGGGATGATCGGCCGGTCGTGGTCGACCTCCCCGTCCTCCTTGACCGGGTACCAGAGGGGGATGGCGACACCGAAGAATCGCTGGCGAGAGATCAGCCAGTCACCGGACAGGCCGTTGACCCAGTGCTCGTAGCGGACCTTCATGAAGTCCGGGACCCAATCGAGCTCCTCCCCTCTTTGGAGGAGCGTGGCGCGAAGCTCAGGGTCGCGGGCCCCATTCCGGATGTACCACTGCCGGCTGGAGACGATCTCGAGCGGCCGGTCCCCCTGCTCGTAGAACTTCACAGGATGGGTGATGGCACGGGGCTCCCCATCTAGATCGCCCAACTCATCGAGCATTTCGGCCATTCGCTTCTGGGCCTGGTTGGGATACAGGCCTGCGATCTCCCCGTATGCCTTCCGACCCGCCTCGCCCACTATCCAATCGGGGGTCTCCTCGGCGAGACGCCCCGTCCGTTGAATCAGGGCCCTCGTGGGCAGGTCGAGCTCGCGCCACCAAACCACATCGGTCGTGTCGCCCCAGGTGCAGATCATGGCGATGCCGCTCCCCTTGTCGGGCTCGGCCAGATGATGGGAGAGGACTGGCAGTTCGACCTCGAACAGCGGCGAGGTGACGCTGTTCCCGAACAGATGTTGGTACCTCCCGTCGTCAGGGTGGGCGACCAGGGCTACGCAGGCAGCTATCAATTCGGGCCGGGTCGTCTCGATGTGCACCGGTGAACCGTCGGGCCTGCGGAAGGCCACCCGGTAGAAGGTCCCTGGCCGCTCCCGGTCCTCCAGCTCGGCCTGGGCGACCGCGGTCTGGAAGTCGACGTCCCACAACACCGGGGCCTCCTGGGAGTAGGCCTCACCACGTCGCAGGTTGTGAAGGAAGGCCTTTTGGCTGGTGCGCCGGCTGTGGGCGTCGATGGTTGCGTAGGTCTGGGTCCAGTCGACCGAGAGGCCCAGAGTGCGCCAGAGGTCCTCGAACACCTTCTCGTCCTCGGCGGTCAGGCCATGGCACAGGTCGATGAAGTTGTCCCTGCTGATGGAGATAGGCGGGCTCGGAGGCTGCTCAGGGGGCTGGAAGTCGGGATCGAACGGAAGGCTCGGATCGCAGCGAACCCCGTAGTAGTTCTGCACGCGACGCTCGGTGGCGAGCCCGTTGTCGTCCCAACCGATGGGGAAGAACACCGACTTGCCGGCCATCCGGCGCTGGCGGGCGATGGCGTCGGTCTGCGTGTACCCGAACAC
>JALDXM010000382.1:0-2625 GCA_032155085.1 Actinomycetota bacterium
GCCTTCGACAGTGCCTGACACCACGAAGGTGGCACCGGCCAGCAACCCACCCTCGACCCCGGTCTCGACTTCCTCCTCGAGGCGGACCCCGGCCAGGCCGAGCTTGGCCACCAGGTCACGGTTGACCGGGTCGGAGGACCACTCGGCCACCCCTTGGGCGATCTTGGGGCCGATGCCCTCCACCTGGGAGATCTCCTCCTCGCTAGCCGCCATGAGGGCGGGCAAGCCGCCGAAATGCCGGACCAGGGTTCGGGCGATGGTCCCGCCGACATGCCGGATCCCAAGGGCGGTGAGCAGCCTGGCCACCGGCCGATCCTTGGCAGCCTCGATTGCCTTGCCCAGGTTGTTGACCGAGATCTCCCCCCAGCCCTCCCGTCCCAACAGCTCCTTCACGTCGAAGGTGAAGATGTCCGCCGGGTCGGTGATGAGCCCCTTGTTGAGAAGCAGGTCGATGGTCTTATAGCCCATGTGCTCGATGTCCATCCCACCTCGCGATGCGAAATGGAAGAGCCATTCACGGACCCGGGAAGGGCATTCGAAGCCGCCGGTGCAACGGGCTACTGCCTCGCCTTCCACGCGAACGATCGGGTGGCCACAGAAGGGGCACACCTTCGGCATCGACCATTTCTTCAACCTGCCCGAGCGGGCGGAAGTCACCGGGCCTACCACCTCAGGGATCACGTCCCCGGCCCGGCGGACGATCACCTGGTCGCCAATCCGCACGTCCTTGAGCGCCACCTGGTCGGCGTTGTGGAGAGTTGCCATGCCGACGGTGGCCCCGCCCACGAATACCGGCTCGAGCACGGCGAAGGGTGTGGCGGCTCCGGTGCGCCCGATGTTGATCTGGATGTCCCTGAGCAAGGTGACCTGCTCTTCAGGCGGGAATTTGTAGGCGATCGCCCACCGGGGGGCCTTGGCGGTGAAGCCGAGCGACTCCTGATCGGTCAGGGCGTCGACCTTGATCACCACTCCATCGGTCTGATAGCCGGTCTCGTGGCGGCCCTTCTCGGCCCGCGACACATACTCGACCACCTCCTCGATGCTTTCGAGCCGCTCGCTGGCGGGGTTGGTGCGAAAACCCGAGTCGCGGAGGAACTGCATCGTCTCGGTGTGGCTGGCGAACGACGGCCCGCCCTCGATGAGCCCCATCTGATACACCCAGATGGCCAGGTTGCGGGAGGCGGTGACGGAGGGGTCCTTCTGACGCACCGACCCCGCCGCCGCATTCCGGGGGTTGGCGAAGATCCGGTCGCCGGCCTCGGCCTGACGCTGGTTCAGCTCCTCGAAGGCGCTCTCCGGCATGTAGACCTCGCCCCTCACCTCGAGGACCGCCGGAGGGTTGGGTGCGAGCAGACGAAGCGGGACCGACTTGATGGTGCGAAGGTTGGCGGTCACGTCCTCCCCGGTGGTGCCATCACCCCTGGTCGCGCCGGTGTCGAGGAGGCCGTTCCGATAGGTCAGCACCACCGCCAGCCCATCGATCTTCAGCTCAGCTGAGTAGCCGATGGGCGGCCGCCCCAGCTGGCGTTCCATGCGCTGCTCCCAGGCGAGGAGCATCTCCGACGACTCGGCATTGTCGAGGGAGAACATCGGCCGGAGGTGACGGACCGGGGCGAAGAGCTGGCTGACCGGCGCCCCCACCCGCTGGGTTGGGCTGTCCGGGGTGATCAGCTCCGGATTCGCCTCCTCGAGACGTCGCAGCTGAGCGATGAGGGCGTCGAATTGGGCGTCTGAGATGATCGGGTCATCGAGCACGTGGTATCGATAGAGGTGCTCGTTGACCTGCGAGCGCAGCTCTTCTATCTCGGTGGACTGATCGGGCATCGAACCCCGACGTTACCGCCGGGCAGTCACACGAATGTCTCGGCGATCAGGGCCCCACCGAGGACCAGATCACCGTCGTAGAAGGCGACTGTCTGACCGGGTGCTACCGCCTCCTGGGCGTCGGCAAAGAGCAGCCGGTCGCCATGCAGGGTCGCCTCTACAGGCTCGCCGTGCGCCCGATATTGGGCCATCACCCGGCCCGAGAACGGAATGCCCTCTGACCAGGTGAGCAGCTCGACCCTGACTCCGGCCACCGCCAGGTCGTCTCGCCTCCCCAGCACCACGGTCGATGTCCCTGGCTCGATCCGCACCACGAACCGTGGCTCGCCAACCGCCACACCGAGCCCGCGCCGCTGGCCAACGGTGAATCCGGCAATCCCCTCATGACGGGCGAGCTCGACACCATCGGTCCCGACCACCGGGCCCGGCCGGAAGACCTCTGGCGCCGCCTCTCGAAGGAAGCCCCTGTAATCACGCTGGCCGACGAAGCAGATGTCCATCGACTCCGGCTTTGCCGCCGTGCGAAGGCCAAAGCCGGCCGCCATCGACCTGACGTCGTGCTTGGTGAGCTCCCCCACCGGGAGTCGGACCCTCGACAGCTCCGCCTGGGTCAACATCGAGAGAACGTATGACTGGTCCTTGTTCCGATCGTTTCCCCGAAGGAGCCGCCACGATCCATCGACGAGGTGATTACGTGCGTGGTGCCCTGTGACCAGCACCTCGGTGTCGAAATCGTCGAGGCTGTGAAGCAGACGGTCGAATTTCACCGTTCGGTTGCATTCGATACACGGATTGGGAGTC
>JALDXM010000383.1:0-2611 GCA_032155085.1 Actinomycetota bacterium
CTCGAGGGCCGAGTAGTGAAGATCAACGCTGCAAAGCCACCGCCCGGCAATGCCCGACTCGACTGGGAGATCCTGCTCGAGATCGCCCGACGCCTGGACAGCCCGTATTTCGAGTACAGCTCGACCGAGGAGATCTTCGAGGAGCTCCGGGTCGCGTCCAGTGGCGGCACTGCCGACTACACCGGAATCACCTGGCAGCGGGTTGTCGACGAACAAGGTGTCTTCTGGCCTTGCCCCGAGGAAGGTCACCCGGGCACACCCCGCCTCTATGAGGGGGGGAGGTTCTATCACCCCGATGGGCGGGCTCGATTCATCCCGACCCCGTGGCGGCCCCCCGCCGAGGAGGTCGACGATGAGTATCCGGTTTGGCTGACCACCGGCAGGGTCATCAGCCAGTACCTGTCCGGCACGCAGACGCGTCGCATTGGTCCCTTGGTCGACCAGTACCCCGAACCCCTCTGTGAGATCCACCCCCGCCTCGCCGGCTCCCTTGGGATCTCCGACGGCGACCTGGTCAGGGTCAGCTCGCGACGAGGCTCGATGGTCGCTCCGGCCAAGGTCGTGGAGACCATTCGCCCTGACACCGTCTTCATCCCCTATCACTGGGCAGGGGACAAGTCGGCCAACCTGCTCACTATCAGGGCACTCGACCCTATTTCCAAGATCCCCGAGTACAAGGTGGCCGCGGTGAGGATCGAGAAGACCGGAGGGACCGGCGACACTAGAGACGACCGTGACATGACCCTTCATCTGGGTGAGGGCGACGAATGACCATCCAGATGGCGATGCGCCCGGACCAGGCTGTGTTCGCCATCGACCACAGCCGCTGCATCGGCTGCCGGGCCTGCGTTCAGGCATGTGCCGAATGCGGCACCCATCGGGGCACGTCGCTGATCCAGCTCGACACGGTCGACCGCTTCCACTCGACCCAGACCGTTCCCATGGTGTGCATGCACTGTGAAGACCCGACTTGCGCTGAGGTGTGCCCGGCCGATGCCATCAAGCAGAACGAGGACGGAGTCGTCCAGTCCTCGCTTCGCCCACGTTGCATCGGCTGTTCCAACTGCGTGTTCGCATGCCCCTTCGGGATTCCCAAATACGTGGCCGAGTTCGACCAGATGATGAAATGCGACATGTGCTACGACCGGACCTCTGAGGGTCTCAAGCCGATGTGCGCGTCGGTTTGCCCCTCCGAGGCCCTCTGGTATGGGACCCGCGACGAGTTCGAGCGGACACGGGTGGGCACCCTCGTGAACGAGTGGAAATTCGGCAACCAGGACGTGCGGACCAAGGTGGCGGTGGTCACAGCTGAGCCCGGCCCGGTCGACGTGTTCATCGGCGAGAAATCAGGCCATTGGATGGACGACCCCTTTGCCATTGGGGCCTCGGCGTGAGAGAGACACCGCCGATCTGGCGCCGCGACTTCCCCTACACGGCAGAGGGCGAGGACGAGGTCACCCGACGAGAGTTCACCCGTTACCTCGTGCTCACATCAGCGGCATTCGCCGCGGGTGGCGGACTGATCAGTCTCTGGGCGTCACTGCGGACCGTCGACACCGGCGAGCCGGCGCCGATCATCGCCCTCGAGGACCTGGCCGTTGGCGGCAGCCACCTGTTCGACTATCCCGGCCCGGACGACCCGGCCATCCTGGTGCGCCCCGCCGAGGACGTGATCCTCGGGTTCAGCCAGAAATGCACGCATCTCGGCTGCGTCGTCTACTGGGTTGCCGAGGACATGGGTTTCGAGTGCCCGTGTCACGAGGGAGCGTTCGACCTAGAGGGCGAGCCGATCGCCGGACCGCCTGACAGACCCCTGGCCCGCATCGAGGTCGAGGTGCGCGACGGGACTGTCTGGGCCCTTGGGCGGGGCGTCGAAGGGGAAGCCGTCTGATGCCCGAATCCCTGAAGAAGCAGCTGAAGCTCGACAGCGCGCTCCTGGTCTACGTGCTCTTACTCGTGAGTCTTCAGGTCTTCCTGATCACGATCGCAGTCGAGGGTTTCCTGGACAATGACGCTGCGCTCGCCTGGACGGCCACGGCCGTGTCAGCTGTCCTCGCCATTTCCGCCGGGCTCTTCTATCGCTATCTGAGACATGACTGAGCCCGAGAAGACCACCGGGCCCATAGGCGGCCAGATGAGCACTGTGCTCGGCGGTCTCGCTCAACGTTTCCGCATCCCATACCTGGTGCAGCGTCACGACGCGGTCTCGGTGATGGGCCTTTTTGCATTCGTCAACGGCCTGATCTCGATCGGCTTGATGGCCGGCGCCGCCTTCCTGACAGGTGCACCTTTCGTTTTCCCCTCCCTGGGACCGACCGCGTTCTTGTTCTTCTATACCCCGACCCTGGCCTCTGCCTCGCCAAAGAACACAGTGCTCGGCCATCTGGTGGGGGCATTGGCCGGATATTTCGCGCTCGTCGTGTTCGGGTTGACCGAGGCCGCCCCGGCGCTTGCCACCGAAGTCACCGCCAACCGCGTTGGCGCCGCTGCCCTGTCACTGGCCCTCACCTCGGGACTGATGGTCTGGTTCAAGGTGCCCCACCCGCCGGCGGGGGCGACGACCCTGATCGTCTCGTTGGGCATCCTCAAGACGCCATTCCAGATCTCGGTG
>JALDXM010000384.1:0-2610 GCA_032155085.1 Actinomycetota bacterium
CCGGCTCCGACTCGTCGCCGTTGGCGATGACGTACTTCTCGTCCCCGGTGGCCTCGGCAACCCCACGCCATTTGAGACCGATCGGAAACGCCGCCCCGCCCCGTCCTCTCAGCCCGGATTCCTCCAGGGTCTCGATCACATCCTCGCGGCCCATCGAGATGGCCCGTGCCAGCGTCTCGTAGCCACCGCTGTCCCGATAGGCGCCGAGGCTGGAGGGATCGACCACACCTATGCGGCGCAGCAGGGTGAGCTCGGACGGGTCCTGATGGATAAGCCAGGGGGGAAGCTCGTGGAACACGAGACTGGTGAGACTGCCTGATTCTGCGGGGGCCACGTTGGAGTACCCGGCTCCCGCGGTGTGCACCATGGCGGCAGGCGCGCGGTCACATTGCCCTAGACACGGGCTGGGCACCCAGCCCACGCCAGAACCGTTGCTTCCGGGCGACCCGAGCTCGGCCTCGATCGCCGTCTTCAACTCGTCGGCGCCGTATCGGGAGCAGACGATGTCGTCACAGACGTGGATCAGGGTGGACGGCCGGGGGCGGGTGTCGATCAAGGCGTAGAAAGTGGCGACGCCGTAGGCCTCGGCCGGCGGGAGTGTCAGCCGCTCGCAGATGTAACCCAGTGCTCCCTTGCTCACCGACCCGGCCGCATCCTGGACGGCATGGAGGGCGGGAAGCAGCAGGTGGCGTCGGACCCGGGCCTCGTGACCACCGTAGGCGACATGACCATCCACACCGGAGAAGTGGCCGCCTTCCCAGCCGGTGGTGGGTGCGCCGACCATGCCATCGACGGCGGCGCGCTCGGCTGGAGTGGGCTGGTCGAGCAGGATGCGTAGATCCATTAGGTGGAAACCAGGGTCTCGACCCTCACCGCGGTCGCCTTGAACTCCGCCGTGCCCGACTTCGGGTCCCAGGCGTCGATGGTGAGCTGGTTGACGTCGGTGTCGTCGGGAAAGTGCACCGCCATGAATGCCAGGCCCGGTCGCAGTGAGCGGTCCAGCCGGACCGGGGCCTCGAGGCTCCCGCGTCGTGACACCACTCTCACCATGTCTCCCTCTGCGACCTCGAGATCCTCCGCATCCTCGGGGGAGAGATCGAGCACACCGTGGATGCGCCGTGGCGAGTCGTATCGCCCGCTCTGCACCCCGGTGTTGTACGAGTCGAGGCGGCGGCCTGTGGTGAGGCGCAGGGGGAACTCCTCGCTCAGAGTGTCCACGGGCGGCACCCATTCGACGACGGAGAACGGAGCTTTGGGGCCGGTCTCCTCCTGCCATAGCCTTCCATGGAGGAACTCTGTGCCGGGGTGGTCCTCGGAAGGGCAGGGCCACTGCAGGCCGCCAAGCTCGTCGAGCCGCCCGTAGGACATGCCCTCATGCATCCACGAGAGACTTCGCACCTCGTTCCACACCTCTTCTGCAGTGGGGGTCGGCCAGTCGTGGCCCAAGGCACGTGCCACCAGCGACAACAACTCGATGTCGTCCCGTGCGTCACCGGGTGGGTCGATCGCCTTTCGGACCCTCTGCACCCTTCGCTCACTGGAGGTGAAGGTCCCGTCGACCTCGCCCCATCCGGCGGCAGGGAGAACGACGTCGGCCAGCTCGGCGGTGGCGGTGAGGAATAGATCCTGCACCACCATGAATTCGAGGCCGCTCAACCGACGCTCCATCGCCTTGGCGTCGGCCTCCGACTGAAGCGGGTTCTCGCCGATCACATAGAGGGCCACCAGCTCACCCTCGTCCATCGCCTCGTGCATCAAGCTGATGTGCTTGCCCGGCTCTTCCGGGATGAAACAGCCCCACACTTCCTCGAACTTGCCGCGTTGCTCGGCGTCGTCAACCGGGTGGAAGCAGGGCAACCGGTTGGGGAGGGCGCCCATGTCTCCGCCTCCCTGGACGTTGTTCTGGCCCCGCAGAGGCACCAGGCCGGATCCGTAACGACCGACGTGACCGGTGAGAAGGGCGAGGTTGATGAGGGCGAGCACGTTGTCGGTCGCGTTGTGGTGCTCGGTGATGCCCAGGGTCCAGCACAGCTGTGCGGTGGGCGCGGTCGCGTACTCATGGGCGAGCTGTCCGATCGTGGCGGCGGGGACCCCGGTGACCTCCTCACCTCGCTCGAGGGTCCACGATTCCACCGATTTGGCGTAGTCGTCGAAGCCGCTGGTGGCATGGGCGATGAACTCCTGATGCTGAAGGCCGGAGTGGATGATCTCGCGGGCGATTGTGTTGGAGAGTGCGATGTCGGAGCCGACATCGATGCCGAGCCAGACATCGGCCCAGCGGGCAGAGGAGGTGCGGCGTGGGTCCACGGCGAACATGCGGGCGCCGCCGTTGATCGCCTTCAGGACGTGGTGGAAGAAGATGGGGTGGGCTTCGCGCGCGTTCGAGCCCCACAAGACGACGAGGTCTGTGTCTTCCATCTCTCTGTACGAGCTAGTGCCGCCTCCGGCTCCGAACACAGTCGCCAGACCGGCGACAGAAGGAGCGTGTCAAGTGCGGTTGCAGCTATCGATGTTGTTGCTCGCCATCACCGCCCGAGCGAACTTCTGAGCCATGTAGTTCATCTCGTTGGTGCCCTTCGAGCAGCTGAACAGCCCGAAGGCGTCGCCACG
>JALDXM010000385.1:0-2609 GCA_032155085.1 Actinomycetota bacterium
GCTCCGGTGTCGTTCCGGCCCATGAACCACATCGCAGCATCTTCGAGGGGCCGCTCCCACCGATCGTCACCGTCGATCTGGGCGGCGAGCAGGCATGCGTCGGCCATGGCCCACGCCTCGATCGGTTGCTGATCGAATCCCGGCCCCCTTCCAGCAGGGTCTCGCCCGGCCACGGAGGTGAACCTGAAAGCGGCCCCCGCGTGCTCGGTCTGGACCAGCCAGTCGAGCAGGCGCAGGCCGTCGTCGACGAAGGTGTCGTTTTCGAGGGCGCGTCCCGCCGCCATCAGTGCTTGCGGGATCCGAGCGTTGTCATAGGTGAGGCGCGGCTCGGGCCACTCCCATTCCTGTGTCGAGACTCGAGGAATTCTCGTGGCGACATGGCCGAGGAAGGATTCCAGCCCGGGAAGCCCCGGTTCAGCCTCCAGTGCCTCGGCCGCACCGAGAGTGGCATAGGCGTTGGCCCGGGGATGGCTGCTGTTGAGATCCAGACCAGAGAGGAGAGCGGGACGGGCCTGGCTGGAGTCCCGCCACCGAAAGGCATGTCCGAGGCCCCAGATCGCCCGACCATGGGCATCATCCGACCCGCGGACATCGGCCCACCGGCCCTGGTCCGTCATCCGGTTGTGCCATCCGCCCGGCACTCGCCCTCGTTCCACGAAGTCGAGGTAGAGGTCGATGTCCAACTCAGGAAGGGCTCTGGACAAGACGACCAGAGCTCGAGCATTGTCGTCGGTGGTGTAGCCCAGGCTCCTACGAGGTCGATCTAGCAACGCGTGTTCGTAAAGGCCTTGCTGCCCGGTGAGCGGGCCGCTCAGGTAATCGGTTCGCGGGGTTGGCAGTGTCGGGCTCATTGGGTCACTCCCCCCCCGTTCCGTGACGATCCGTCGAGGAGCCTGTTGACCGTCGATTCGGCCCTCCCCATCCAGAGCCCCTTCCGTGATCTCTCCCAGGCCTTCGCCAGGGCGCCACTGTTAAACGCCTCCGGGATGATCGGGTGGAGGTACGAAGATCGGCAGACAGCGCGGGTGTTGCCCAACCTCTCGGCGGTCGCATCGATGGCGTGCAGGAGCCTCGTCTCCTTGTCGAGGTCATCGGGTGAGGTTGCGAGGTCCTCGGCTACCGCAGTGCTAGCACCCCAGGTTCGGAAGTCTTTGGCGGTGAATGACCCCGACATCACCTCAGCCAGGTACGCGTTCACGTCGGTGGAGCTGATCGCGCTGACACCATCTTCTGCCTCGTAGCTGAACAAGGTCTGGCCGGCCAGTTCCTGACAACGGGCAAGGAGCCCCGCCAGTCGACGATCTCTGAACACCACCTCGTGATCGGCTCCTCCCTTTCCCGCGAACTCGAGATGGACATGCAGTCCGTCGACCAGCACGTGATCACAGGTCAGGGTGGTCAGGCCGTAAGCCTCGTTTTCATCGGCGTACTTGCGGTTGCCTACCCGAATGAGGGTCCGATCCATCACCGCCACCGCCAGGGCCGTGACCTTGGGGCGTGCCAGGCCCGGTCTCTTCAGATCCGCATCGACCCGCTTTCTCAGCTTGGGGAGAAGACGGCCGAAGTCACCCATGCGATCGAACTTGACCTCGTCGCGCAGCTCCTCCCAGGACGGGTGATAGATGTATTGCTTACGTCCCGCGTTGTCCTGACCGGTGGCCAGGATGTGCCCTGAGCGATCAGGCGAGATCCAGACGTGCTCCCAGGCCGGTGGGATCACCAACGACCGGATCCACTCCCTCGTGGAGCCGTTGATCGTATTCCCCTTCGGGTCGAGATAGGAGAAACCCCTGCCGCGACGAACGCGGCGAAAGCCGGGGACTTCGTCTGTGACGTAGTTGAGCCCGGCTTCCGTCGCCATCGACATCGAGTCGGCGCTGACCATGGGTGCTGACCGACCCTGCCCGTTTAGAAGATGTAGATGAGGAGGGCGATGATGAGCAACACGCCCACGACCGTCCAGATGATTCCACTTCGTCCCACGATTGCCTCCTTTGAGGTTCGAGTTGCCCGGGTAATTACCACCTAGACGTCGAGGCGAAACGCCAGGAGGGTTTGCGGAGAGTTCTCACTGACGACCGGCATCGTGCGCAAGTCGTGAACTAGTGTCCAGACACCTGCGAAGGAGGAGATGCAGATGCGGAGGACAGCGGTAGTGGGGGCCTTTGTTTTGCTGCTTCTGGCGGTCGGGGGACTGGCCTCGGCTGGTGAGAATGGCAACTACTCGGTGCATTTGGATGGCGACACCGAGGTGCCGGCGAACGCTTCGCAGGCGGCCGGGCAGGTGATCTGCAAACTGAGCAAGGACGCAACCTCACTCGACTACAAGTTGATCGTCGCCAACCTCGACAATCCGGTCGCCGCTCATATACACCTGGGCCCTCCTGGCGTGAACGGTCCCGTGGTGGCGTTTCTATACGGCCCTGCGGCCCCCGGTGAGGGGACAGCCAACGGCGTAATCGGGAAGGGCACAATCACTGCCGCCAATCTGGTTGGGCCGCTAGCCGGTCAACCCATGTCGGCGCTGGTCGATGCCCTGAATTCGGGCAATGCGTATGTGAACGTCCACACGAACGACGGAGTGCCCCCAGCCAGTTCTGGCCCCGGGG
>JALDXM010000386.1:0-2601 GCA_032155085.1 Actinomycetota bacterium
CGGTCCGGATCTACTCACCCTGGTGGGTTGACTTCGCCCATGTGGTCAAGGCGCGTGGGGCGTGGAAACTGCTTCACGTCACCTGGCAGCGCCGCCGTGACGACCTGACTTGATCTGATCGACCCGCTCAGGAGAACTTCGTCTTGGGGCGCTCCTGTAGGACTTCATCGAGAAAGATGTCGACCTTCTCGTTGTAGAAGGACACCATTCCGGCGATTGGCTCCGACTCGGGCAACGGATTGTCATATCCCCACACCAGGTCGGGATGAACCGTGTTCCCGGTGTTGACCGACCAGTAACGGGCCGTCCCTTTGTACGGACAGGCCGTGGCCTTGTCGGTGGGAGTGAGCAGGTCCATGCGGACGTCGGACTGGGGCAGGTAGTACCGAGCAGGAAGACCGCTTTCGAAGAGGAACCGCCCATTGGTGCTGTCGGCCAGCGTGACTCCATCGACTTCAATCCGCACCCGGCGGCTCGAAGGGAGGATATCGATCCGCGTGTAGGGGTCTCGAGCGTGCACGTACACCTCCTCATCCTCCTCGTACCAGTGGTCCATCGTGTTCCAGACCAACACGTAGTGGTCACTCAACTCAGGCATGTTGGAGTCGTGAAAGGAGTAGGCGGCTCCCGTCTCGGCTCCCGCCTTCACCGTGTACTGAGTGGCCTCACCCCGGCTCGGGGACCGCTTCGTCTCTCCTGTCGGAGAAAGCAGCTCAGTGCGCACGTCCATTGCGGGGAAGTAGTAGGTCGGGTAGTAGGGAACCTCCCACACCAGAAGTGCAGAGGATGAGTCGGCGACCACCTCGTCGCCCAGCACGACGCGGATCCGTTTGGCACATGGTTCGACACGGACCCGGCCCATCTCGGCCATGAGAGCTGACCTTACCCCCCGGCCGAGCCCATTCAGGCGGACATCGAAGCGAGTGTCGTGGTGCGTGCCAGCTCCATCGACTCCCAGTAAGAGGAGAGCCGGGCCGAGAACGCGTCAGGTTTCTCCGCATAGATCCGCCGGCCAAGTATCCGCGCCGCTGTCTGCAGGTCGGACCTCCGCTGCTCGGCGAGGGCGCTCATCAACGATCGCTCCAGCGGATTGGGACAGACATCAGGTCGGTTGGCCAGGGTCTCGAGCAACTCGGCGAGGTCACGATCCTGGCCAAGCACCTCTGAGATCCGGTCGAGGGTCAGGGTCATCCCGATCATCACCTCGGGCCACAGCGGAGTCAGTATCTCCATCTGATGCTTGAGGTATTTGGCCCTCTTCCGCCATTGATGAAATGACGATGGGGTTGGTTTCCGGTAGGCCGCGACCATCTCGGCGCGCCCTCGGGCCTGGGTTCGCTCCAGGCCGGGCCCGATCGCCTTGAAGTCCTGCCGTATGCCCACCCCGTAGACAGCCCGGGCCTCGGCATCGGCGGGCCACGACTGATAGCGCTCTCGCGCCCGCTCCAGATTCGAGACGACACGGGGCACGACATCGGCGTCCTCCATGGCCCTCAGCTCGAGACGGTCCCGGATGCTCGTCAGCCGCTCGACCACGTCGTCGAACGTCCCTTCAGCCAGGATCGGGGCGTAGATGTCGCGGATGTCTCGGGCGGCGTTCACCAGCACTGCCGAAGTGCGGACCTCGGAGAGAATCCTCGATGTGTCACGTAACGAGACATTCTCGAATCGGTAAACCTTCTCACCCACCTCGGAGCGGATCAGTCGGAGCAGGGCCCTGATCTTCTTGGTCGCCTTCCGTGAGGTGTGGACCGCCCCCCCGAACAGATCCTCACCGTCGTAGAAAACAGCAATTGCCTCGTCGATGGCCTCGAGACTGAGTCGTTTGAGACCGGCTCCCAATGGCTCACCGGCCTGAAGCCGGAACGAGGGCATCGCCATAACCGCCCCCTCTGCGAGGCGATCCCTGCCCTGGATCACAGTCACCGAGCCAGCGTAACCTTCACCCTCTTGAGATCCGCGGGTCTTCTCCCCTACCGGTCAGACGGTGAGCTCCAGGTCTTGATCGCCCATCCCGGCGGGCCTTACTTCGCCCGAAGAGACAACGGCTGGTGGTCCATCGTCAAAGGAATCGTCGAACCAGGCGAGTCTGATCTCGATGCGGCGCTTCGTGAGTTTCAGGAGGAGACCGGATGGCCCGCGCCCGCCCAACCATGGGTCGAGCTCGGTGAGACCACACTCAAGTCGCGCAAGGTCGTTGTCGCCTACGGGGTAGAGGCCAGCCTCGACCCGTCGACCATGGTGCCGGGGCTATTCAGCATCGGCTCCAGGTCTTACCCCGAGATCGACGAGGTGCGATGGCTGGGCGCCGAGGAGGCGAAGGTAAAGCTGAACCCTGCACTTGGTGTCTTCATCGACCGTCTCGCCTCACATCTCGCCGCGACCGGGAACAATGTTCACTAGAGGTGGATTGAAACTGACATGAACGAGCAAAGAGACCAGACAGGCGAGATACCTAGTACCGACGCCGAGTGGCGTGAGAAGCTCTCACCGGAGCAGTACGAAGTCCTGCGCCAGGCCGGGACCGAGCGTGCCTTCACCGGGAAGTACTGGGACACCAAGACGCCAGGCACCTACCGGTGCGCCGGTTGCGGCGAGGAG
>JALDXM010000387.1:0-2601 GCA_032155085.1 Actinomycetota bacterium
GCCCCGCACCTGGTGTCCCGCAGCCAACAGATGACCCGACATCCGCGAGCCCATGAGGCCTAGACCGACGAAGGCGATGGGGCCCTCCATCAGAAGTCGTAGAGGACGGTCGGGTTGTCCACCAGGATCCGCCGGCGCATCTCCTCGTCCGGTGCCCAGAGCTCGAGCTGCTCGAGGAGATCGGCGTCGTTGGGTTGCTCCGCGAACTTGTTGGGGTGGGGCCAGTCGGTGGCCCACAGCATCCGGTCCGGGTTGGCCTCTATCAGAGCCCGAGCCAGGGGGACCACATCGGGCCAGGGCGGCAGATCGCCGACTCCGAGACGGTTGGGCGCCGAGAGCTTGACCCATGTGTTGCCCTCGGAGACCAGGCTCAACAGGTCCTGGAATGGCGGGTATCCGACACCCTCCGCCGCCGGCATGTAGGCGAAATGCCCTATGGAGACCGGGGCGTCGAGTGTCCGCAGCAACGGCAGCAACCCAGGCAGCTCGTGGCCGGCGAACAGGAACTCGACGTGCCATCCCAGGGCACCGATGCGCTTCACCAGACCTGGCACCTCGTCCATCTCGACCGGCATCCCCCCGACGTTGTCCAGGTTCAGCCGTATCCCGCGGGCCCCACGGCCGTGCAGCTGCTCCAGCTCAGCGTCGCTGACGTCGCCCCTCACCGCGACAACGGCTCGGGCCCGATCCGGGATCCTGCTCACCGCGTCGAGAATGGCCGAGTTGTCGGTGCCGTACACCGAGGGTTGGGTGAGGACCACCCGATCGATCCCCAGCTTGGAGTGCATTGCCACCATGTCGTCCAGGGTGGACTGGGGCGGGTCGTAGCCCCGCTCAGGGATCATCGGGTAGCCGTCGACGAAGACATGGGTGTGACAGTCGACTGACCTTGCCGGCACAGCCAAACGGGCCTCACGGGTCTCACGCACAGGTGGGAGACAGGTCGGGATCGAGCCCATGTCAGTCCCGGATGGGGATGGTCAGATGACGCACCGTCACCTCCACCAGACGCTCCGCGTCTTTCGCGATCAGCGCCTCGATCATCTCGTTGTGGTCCCTGGTCGCCGTCTCTTTCAGGAGCGGGCTCTTCCGGAGGGTGGCGCTGACGAAGACAACCTGGGTGTCCTGGAGGTTCTTGATGAGGGAGACCAAACGTTGCGACGACGAGGCCGCATAGATCTTGCGATGGAAGGCCCGGTTGCCCTGGACCCAGACGTCCCACGAGTCGGATGCCGCCATCTCGGCCAGGATCGCCCTCGCCTCCTCCAGGATCTGTGGCGTCATGCCTTCGACGGCCTCACGTGCCGCCATCGGCTCCAGGACCTGGCGGATGCGCACAATCTCCTCGACCTCTTCCTTCGTGACGGCGGTGACCGTCCCGCCCCGGTAGCTGTCGAGCCGGACCAAGCCGTCGAAGGCGAGCTCGCGAAGGGCCTCGCGCACCGGCGTGGTGCTGACATCGAAGTTGGAGGCGATGTCCGCCAGGCTCAGCCTGGTCCCGCCTTCGAGATCGCCATTCAAGATCGAGCGGCGCAGAGAATCGGCGACGTACTCCGTGGCTGTGCGAGGCCGGGCAGAGCGACGCAGCACCGCGGCCGGGGAGACGGTCTCAGATGTGTGCAGATCAGCCATTCGATTCAGACCACCGGATTGCTCAGCGTCCCGATCCCGTCGATCGAGATCTCCACCAGGTCGCCCGGGGCAAGGTAAATGGGCGGGTCGAAGCCGATCCCCACCCCCTGACCGGTGCCGGTGGCGATCACGTCGCCCGGCTCCAGGGTCATCACCTCACTGAGGGTCGCGATAAGGGTAGGCACGTCGAAGATGAGGTCGCTGATCGGTGCCTCCTGGCGTGGCTCGCCGTTGACCCGGGTCCTCAGCCATGACGACCCGATGTCGGGAAGCTCGTCGATGGTGGTGATGGCCGGGCCCATGGGACAGAAGGTGTCCGGGCTCTTGCCGACGAACCACTGGACGTGTCTCTCTTGCAGGTCACGGGCCGTGACATCGTTGACGATGGTCCAACCGAACACGTGCTCCAGGGCATCGTCCACCCCGACGTTCCGGGCATTGCGGCCGATCACCACAGCCATCTCCCCCTCGTAGTCGGTGGTGCCGGTGGGATCGTTGGCCAGCACGATTGGCTCCCCGGGACCGACCACCGAGGTCGGTGCCTTGGTGAAGAAGACAGGGGAATCGGGGATCACTTGCTTCTCGGACGCGTCGAAACCCGACTGGGAGAACTCACGGGCATGGTCCCGGTAATTTCGACCTACCGCGATCACGTTCTTCCGGGGGCGGAGCGGAGCGAGCAACTGCACCGCATCGGCTCCAAGCCGCGGGCTCTCGGCCACGGCGTGCTCCACCTTGGCGAGATCCCACTGTGAGATCAGATCGATCGTGTCGCCGGGCAGTCCCGACCCGGAGAGGTCGACCACATCATCCCCATCGAGAACACCCAGGGCACGGTCTCCGTAAAGCTCGAGCATCCGGGCGAAGGCAATTTCGCCGCATTCGCCTACTTCACCGACAGTTACCAGCCGCTGGTCAACAAGGTCGGTAGCTATTCCGGCTCCGTCGCCCTGCCGAACGCCACCAAGG
>JALDXM010000388.1:0-2599 GCA_032155085.1 Actinomycetota bacterium
CCCCGGTCGGAGGCATGGCTGCCCTCGGCGTCCATCAGGTCGACACCTTCCACTACCTGGCCGGCCCGATCACCGGTGTCTATGCGCGGAGCACCCGGCTCCTCCCTGAGGGAGAGGTCGACGACACCTCCAGCATCGTGTTCCAGTTCGAGTCGGGCGCCCAGGGCTACCTCTTCACCTCGATGGCGACCGGGCCGATCGTCGACGTGACCGCGCACGGCACCGAGGCAGTGGCCCGGAACACAGGAGACGGGGCGAGCCTGACCGTGCAGAAGCGGGGGATCGCCGATCAGGAGGTGGTCCCGGTCGAGCAACTGGACACCATCGTCGACGAGGTCTCCGAATTCGTGGCAGCGATCCGCGGCGAGGCCAAACCCGAGACCGACGGGGTGGAAGGCCGAAGGGCGGTGGCAGTTCTCGAGGCGATAGTGGAGAGCGCTGCCGGCAACCGCTGGGTCGAGGTGCATTACCCCGGTTAGTCGCTCGCCCCGGCCACCAATTCGGTGAGAGGGCGGCGGGAGGGGGCCCGGCCCTTGCGATGCATATCAACGGCGAAGTAGAAGTTCTCGGCGCGCACTGCGGGGCGCACGAAACCGACCACCCTGCCAGTGGCGTCCGAGTCGAGGGAGTTGACCTGGACCACGGGTTCTCCACGTTTCACCCCTAGGTGCTCAGCGTCCAACTTCGAGGCCGGAACCACTTCGATCTCCAGCTGGGAGTCGGTGATGTCCACTTCGTATCGCTTGGCCAGCTGTTGCAGGATGTCGGGACCGCCGACGTCGAACACGGGTGGTGCGCTCACCGTCAGTGTTCCCTGGATCCGCAGGTACAGCTGGCTGAGTGAGGCGACCTTTTCGTCGAGCGTGTGGGTCAGAGTGATCTCCCAAACGTTGTCCCGCGGTGAGATGCCGAGCAGCTTGCCCAGGTTTCCACCAACGGGGACCCGCCCCGCCCCGATGATGCTGCCGAGACGCACCGACTGCGAACGTGGTGAGAACCATCGCCCGGCGGCGTCGACGGCCTCGAAGCCGAACTTTGGTTTGGTGACGATGGTGCCCTTGCCCTTGATTCTGAGCACCCGGCCCTCACCCTCCAACAAGTCCAAGGCCTTGCGAGTGACGCTGCGGCTGATCCCGAACATCTCGGTGAGAGCGCCCTCGGCCGGAATCAACTCGTCGACCTCCCACCGTCCAGCCTCGATCTCCTCCCTCAGGATGTCAGCGAGCTGGTAGTAGTAGGGGACCGGGCTGTGATGATCGATGGGTCGCATTTCCGTGGATTTACCTGGGCTCAAGACCGGCGTTCTCCTTTTCGGCGGGCGTCCTCTGGCTCTGACCGCCTTGTGCCGCCCGAAGTCGAGATGATATCCTCACATACTAGGACAACAGCTCGGCCAGGAGGAGAATCGGTGCTTCGCCACGTTGCAATGTTCAAATGGAAAGAAGGTATCTCCGACGAGCAGAAGGTCGCGGCTCGTGACTCTCTGGCCAATCTGAAGGGCACCGTGCCCAGTGTGGTCGAGTACACCGTCGGCTTCGACATCGAGCGCAACCCCAACAACTGGGACATGGTCCTGGTGGCCGATTTCGAAGACGTCGCCGGGCTCGAGGCGTATTTTGCCAACCCGATCATGAACGCAGCCTCGGACCTGGTGGCCTCGGTCACGCAGAAGGAGATCACCGCCCGGGTTCAGTTCAACATCTGAACCGGGAAGGGGGACCACTTGGCCGTCATCGACATCCACAACCACGTCACCCCCCAGTTCTTCGTCGACGCCATCGAACGAGACGGGGAGTGGCGGAGTCTGGGCCCCGACGTCGGCGAGCTCCACATCCCCAAGTTCTCGATCAGCGCCGAGGATCGGCTGGTCGAGATGGACGAGATGGGGGTCGACATCCATGTCCTCACCATCAACACCGGCTTCTTCCGCTACGACCGTGATGCCGAGACCGCCACCGCCATCGCCCACGACTGCAACGAGGCGTTGAAGGAGATGATGGACGCATACCCGGACCGCTACCTGGGTCTGGCCTCGGTCCCCCTCCAGGATCCCGGCCGGGCCATCGAGGTGATGTCACGGGCCATGGGGGAGCAAGGGTTCAAGGGGATCACCATCGGGGATCATGTCAACGGAGTCACTCTCGACGAGCCTCAGTTCTACCCGTTCTGGCAGGCGGTGGAGGAGCTGGGAGCTGTGGTGTTCTTCCATCAGGCCAGCGCCACCGTCGTAGAGAACCGGACCGAGCGCTACGGGATCCCCAACGTGATCGGCAACCTCACCGAGCGGGCGATCACCTTCGCCACCCTGGTCTATGGGGGCATCATGGATCGCTACCCGGATCTCAAGCTGTGTCTCGGGCACGCCGGGGGCTACGCCGCATTCGGGGCGGCCCGAATGGACAAGGGATGGCGAGCCGGGGCCTTGGAGAACATGCCCGAGTTCGACGACTCCCGCACCTTCCTGGAGCACGCCCCCAGCGAGTACCTGAGCCGGTTCTATTACGACTCCTGCACCTACACCGAGGCCACGCTCCGTTTCCTCATCGACATGGTCGGAGTCGAGCAGGTAGTCCTCGGGACCGACTACCCGGCACCGATG
>JALDXM010000389.1:0-2594 GCA_032155085.1 Actinomycetota bacterium
GGCCCGCGCCCTGGCCGGCCAACCCAGGCTGATCCTCCTCGATGAGGTGATGGCCGGGCTCAACGACGCCGAGCTGAGCGCGTCCATCGAGATGGTCCGGACGATCCGCGAGCGGTTCGGCATCACCGTCGTGTGGGTGGAGCACGTCATGCAGGCAGTGATGCAGCTGGCGGAGCGGGTAGTGGTGCTCAACTTCGGGCGTGTCCTGGCCGAGGGCCCCGCCGAGACGGTGATGCGTGACGATGCGGTGGTCGAGGCCTACCTCGGGGCGGGAGGCGTGGACGATGCTTGAGGTGCGGGGCCTGACCGCCGGATATCAGGGCGGCGATGTCATCAGGGACATCGGCTTTCACGTCGACGAGGGCGAGGCAGTGATGATCATCGGCTCGAATGGCGCGGGGAAGACCTCGCTGTTCCGCGCCGTGCTCGGGCTGCTCCAGCCATCCTCAGGCAACGTGGTCTTTCAGGGGGAGGGCATAAGCGGATTGGCGGCGCAGCGCATAGCCCGGCTCGGTATCAGCTTCGTGCCTGCCGAGCGGCACCTCTTCCCCCGAATGACTGTCCAGGACAATCTTGCGCTCGGCGCCTACCCCAACCGTCCCGACCCCACGACGATGAGGGTTGTGCTCGACTTGTTCCCCCGTCTTGCCGAGCGGCGTCGTCAACACGCCGGCACCATGAGCGGGGGCGAGCAACAGATGCTCGCGGTTGGGCGGGCATTGATGTCCGAGCCCCGTCTCCTCGTCCTGGACGAGCCCACGACAGGATTGGCCCCGAAGCTGGCAGCCGAGGCCTATCAGGCGCTGAGGACCCTCAAGGGAGGCGGACTGACGGTCCTGGTCGCCGAGCAGCAGGTCCCGCTTGCCATGGCTCTGAGCGACCGGGGATATGTGCTCGAGAACGGGGTGATGAGCAAGGAAGGGACTTCGGCCGAGTTGGCGAAAGACCCCGATGTGCGTCGCTCCTACCTGGGGATCGTTTGATGGCCGACCTCCTCGACGGCATCGTTCTCGGACTCCAGTTCGCGCTGCTGGCCGCCGGGCTCACCTTGGTCTATGGGCTGGGCGGTGTGCTCAATCTGGCATACGGGCAGATGGCGGTGCTATCGGCGATGACAGTCGTGCTCTCGATGGAGGCGGGCCTGGCCCCGATCCCGGCCGTGGCCGTCGGCCTGGTAGCAGGGGGTCTCGTCGGTCTCCTGCTCGACCTCACCATCCTGCGACCTGTCTATCGACTCCAGGGTGAGGCCAGAGTGTTGCTGAGCCTTCTGCTGACGCTGGGCATGGCCTTCGTCGTCGACGGGTTCCTGTCCTGGCGCTTTCCGACCAAGGCGCTCACTCTCCGCATCGACGGTGGTCCCGTCGTGATACTCGGGGTGCGGATGGTGAGAGGTGCGGTGGTGGCTTCGGCGATCACGATTCTGGTGCTGGGAGGGTTGCTCCTCTTCTTTCGCAAGACCACGCTCGGCCGTGCGGTCAGGTCGGTGATCGAGAACGAGGAAGGGGCGCGCCTGGTGGGGATCGATCCCCAACGCATGCTCCACCTCATCCTGGTCCTCACCGGTGTCCTGGCGGCGCTGGTGGCGGTGACCCGGTCGATGGTGACACCGGTCTCCGTCACGGCGGGCTTCGAGCTGACGGTCTCGGCCCTGATCGTGACCGTGGTGGGCGGTTTGGGGAGTGTCGGCGGCGCCATCCTCGCCGGGGTCATCCTGGGGATCATCAGCACCGTCGCAGCCTCCTCCATCGGGACTGTGCTCTCGCTGATCATCCTGCTGGTGGCGGCGGCTGTGACCATCCTCATCCGGCCTTCGGGCCTTCTCGGAGTCAGGGAATGATCGAGGACTACACCGAGGGCACCGGGACCGCGGTGATAGGTGGGACCGAGCAGCGGGCGGCGCGGTCACTCGTAGCGCTGCTCTGGCCCATCGCCCTGGTCGGTGCTTTGCTCTCCCTGATCCCTCTCTGGCTCGGCGACTCCCGGGTGATGATGGGTGTGGCCGTCCTCGGGCTGACTTTCGCTTGCTACGCCGTCGGCTTCAACCTGATCTTCGGCAGCACGGGGCAGCTGTTTCTGTGCGTCGGAGCCCTGGCCGGGATCGGGGGCTATGGATCGGCCATCCTCGCCGACAGAGTGGGCCTGCCCTTGCTTGTGAGCATCCTGCTGGCCACGCTGGCATCCAGCGTTTTCGGTGGGCTTCTCAGCTGGATCGCAGTACGACGATCCCTCGGCGTGATCTTCACCGGGATCATCACCCTGATCTTCTCGCTGGTGTTCGGAAACCTCCTGCTCGGAGCCGCGGGCGTCACAGGGGGTGACGGCGGCTTTCACATCCAGACGGGTGCGGACACATTCCTCCGGCAGATGATCCCGCCCTATTACTTGATGCTGGCCCTGGTGCTCATCTATCTGATGATCCACGGCCTGTTGCGCCGATCTCACATCGGCTGGGCCTTCCGCGCCCTGCGAGACGACGAGGTCGCCGCCGAGCTGGCGGGGGTCGACGTGGCTCGATACCGGGTCTATGCCGCTGTGATCGGAGCTGCCATGTTGGGCTTGAGCGGGTCGCTCTTTGCGTTCACCGAGGGCACGAT
>JALDXM010000390.1:0-2587 GCA_032155085.1 Actinomycetota bacterium
CGTGCGGCGTCGTCATCAGCGCCAGGGTCTCCATGGTGTTGTCCCAAAGGCCGACCAGTCCCGGATAGATCATGGCGGCGGTGGCGATGACGGCCGTCTTCAAGTCGCCGCTCCTGAAGATCACCAGGAAGATGGTGAGGGGCAGCACGAACCAGGGCAGCCACTTGAGGAAGCCTTCGATAGTGGTCAGACCCCACTCCACAGACGTGGATATAGGGGTGAAGAACGCGGTGAACAACGGGTGCAGCTGGCGATTGGCCTGGGCCCAGTCCCTGAACTGATCGATCGGGTCCGAGAACACCGTGTCCCACAGGGCGGGGAATGCCTCGGACCTGATCAAGAATTGGAGGAGGATCACGCCGACGATCAGCCCGATCCACAACGCCCCGATCCGAAATCGCCCGGCCCGACCGTCGGAGACGATCATGTCCGAGGACTTCCAGGGCTGGAGGATCCCGGTCACTCGTCGCGCTCCAGTGCGTCCGCCACCGCATCGCGGTCGAGGACCCCGACCCGATTGCCCTCGTCATCCTCGACTGCGATCTCTGTCGAGTCGTGGAGCAGGGCTGGCAGGACGGTCTCGATGGTGTCGTCGAGCCGGACCGACTTGCCATTGGGCGAGCCGTCACCCGGCTTCATGACCACGGAGGCCGTCAGCACCTTTGCCTTCGGGACCTCCTTTGTGAACTCCCGGACGTAGTCCGTTGCGGGCTCGGTTATCAGCTCGAATGCCGTGCCCACCTGGTCGAATGCGCCGTCCTTCATGATCGCGATCCGGTCGCCGAGCTTGATTGCCTCGGCGAAGTCGTGAGTGATGAAGACGATCGTGCGCTGCAGGGTCTCCTGCAGTCGGATCAACTCGTCCTGCATGTCGCGTCTGATCAGGGGGTCGAGGGCCGAGAACGGCTCGTCGAAGAACATGATCTCGGGGTCGACCGTCAGAGCCCGGGCCAAGCCGACCCGTTGCTGCATCCCACCCGCCAACTGCTGAGGGAACGACTGCTCGTGGCCCTTGAGCCCGACCACTTCGAGAACCCTTGTGGCTCGCTCGTACCGCTCCGCTTTGTCGACACCCTGTACTTCCAGGCCGTAAGCGGCGTTGTCGATCACCCGGCGATGGGGGAAGAGGCCGAAATGCTGGAAGACCATCGACATCTTGTGACGGCGGACCTGGCGGAGCTGATCGTCGGTCATCGCGGTCAGGTCTTCGCCGTCCAGGGTGACCTTGCCCCGGGTGACGTCGTTGAGACGGGCGACACAGCGGATCAATGTCGATTTCCCGGAGCCGGAAAGGCCCATCACCACGAAGGTCTCGCCGCGCCCGACTTCGAAGGAGACGTCCCGGACCCCGATCACGCAGTCGGTGGCCTCACGGACCTCGGCTCGGGTCGCCCCACCGTTCGCCGCCTCTATCGCCTGATCGGGGCGTGGCCCGAACACCTTCCAGAGCCCCTCCACCGAAAGGCAGACGTCTAGCGCCCCGGGCCCATTCGCAGCCACCTCGGTAATGTAACCAACGGCCTTCTGCCGCGAGCGTCGGCCGCGGGGCCTGAGGAGAGAAATGAAGAATCGAATCTGGCTGGTGCTCGTCGCCTTCGCGCTGCTCCTGGCGGCATGTGGCGACGACACCGGTGGAGAAACAACTGCTCCGGCTGACGGGGGTGCGACCACGGCGCCAGCAGCCGGGGACGGAGAAACCATCAACCTGGTAGCCAATGCATGGACGGCCTCGGCTCTCAATGCCGAGATCGCCAAGCAATTGATCGAGAGCGAGTTGGGCAACACTGTGGAGGTCGTGGCCATCGACGAGAACACGATGTTCACCGGGCTCTCCGACGGATCCCTCGACGCGGTCCTGGAGGTCTGGCCCTCGGGTATCACCGAGGACGAGCAGGCATTCCTCGATGATGGCTCTGTCGTCAACATCGGGGAGCTCGGAGCCATCGGCAAGATCGGGTGGTTCGTCCCGCAATACGTGATCGACGAGCACCCGGAGCTGGCGACCTGGGAGGGGTTCCAGGATCCGGAGCTCGCGGCGTTGTTCGCAACGGCCGAGACCGGTGAGAATGGGCGCTTCCTGGGCACCGACCCCTCGTACTCGCAGTACGACGAGGCGATCATCGCCAACCTGGGCCTTCCGCTCCAGGTCGTCTTCTCCGGATCAGAGCCGGCGACAGTGGCCGAGCTCGACGCCCGGGTCGCGGCCAACGAGCCGATCGTGATGTACTGGTGGACACCGACCGCGGCCGTGGCGCAGTACGACCTGGTCAACGTGACCCTCCCCGAGTACAACGAGGAGTGCTACGCCGACCCCGCCGCCATCGACTGTGACTATCCGGAGGACGTGCTGGTGAAGCTGGCCTCTTCCGGGCTCGCGGAGAAGGCGCCAAACGTGCAGTCTTTCCTGGAGAAGTTCCAGATCAGCACCGAGGACCAGCTCGGGATGCTCCCCGCAGTCGAGATCGACGGCGAGGACGCAGCCGACGTCGCCGGCCAATGGATCGCAGACAACGAGGACGTGTGGTCCGCCTGGCTGGCAGACCAGTAATAGAACGAGACCCTGTACTGAAGACGGCCCCTTAGGGGC
>JALDXM010000391.1:0-2583 GCA_032155085.1 Actinomycetota bacterium
GTCTCCGACATGAAGAAATCGATGGCCGTGTAGTGCTCCAGACGGTTGAGCGCCTGTCTGGTGAAGTTGGCGTCAGGCAGGGAGACCAACGGGTTGAAGCAGATCGAAATGAGGCCCCTTATCTCCCCGGCGTGGATCTCATCCATGATCTCCTGGGCGGTGAGCCCTTTGCCCGGGATCTCTGATTCCTCACAGCCCCAGACTGACGCGATGTACGCCCGGTGCTCCGGGTTGGTGATGTCCCGGTTCCCCGGGAGCTGGTCGCATTTGTGGCCGTGCTCGCGGCCACCCTGGCCATTGCCCTGTCCGGTGATGGTGTTGACCCCGCAACCGGGCTTGCCGAATTTACCTGTGGCCAGGCCGAGGTTGATGCAGGCGAGGACGTTGTCGACCCCTTTGGTGGAGTGCTCGATCCCGCGGGCGTGCAACAACATGCCGGTGGCCGTGGTTCCCCAGATGCGAGCGGCTTGCTCGATCCGTGAGGCGGGCACTCCCGATATCGACTCTGCCCACTCCGGAGTGCAGCCCGCAACGGCAGCCGTCACCTCGTCGAACCCGTTGGTGTGGGATTCGATGAACTCGTGGTCGAGCCAGTCCTCGCGGACCAGGACATGAAGGATGGCGTCGAGCACGGCCAGGTCGGTCCCTGGGCGAAGCCCGAGGAAGACATCGGCGTTGCGGGCGATGGGCGTCACCCGCGGATCCATCACGATCAACTTGGCGCCCCGGTCCCTTGCCCGCCATATGTAGCTGGTGGTGATGGGATGACACTCGGCGATGTTGGCCCCCGCGACGAACACGACGTCTGTCTCGGGGATGTCCGACCACGGATTGGCGGCTCGGTCGATCCCCAATGCCTTCTTGCCGGCCGCACCCGCCGACACCATGCAAAGACGGCCGTTGTAGTCGAGGTTGGCCGTCTTCAGGGCGAGACGGGCGAACTTGCCGATGAGATACGACTTCTCGTTGGTCAGCGAGACCCCGGACAGCATCGCCACCGAATCGGGGCCGTGCTCGGCCTGGATACGGCGAATCTCGGAGACGACCCGATCCAGGGCGTGGTCCCAGGTGACCGTGCGGAACCCACCCGGTGAGGAAGGGTCTCTCTCGAGGGGGTCGTGGAGACGGTCGGGGTGGGAGCCCTGGAGATACCGTTTCACGCCTTTCGGACAGAGCTTGCCCCTGTTGAACGGGAAGTCGTACCGCGGCTCGAAGCCGATCACCTCGTCGTTCTTGACCTTGAGCCGAATTCCGCACTGCTGCCCGCAGAAACAGCAGTGGGTGTCGACGATCCGGTCGTACTCGATGTCGGCGTCCCAACCTCCGGGCGGAGTCCGGTTCAGATGGGGCCCATAACGGTCGACGAGGTCCTGTTCGGAGATGGGGAGCTGCGCCATCGCTAAACGGTCCCGCTCCCGGCCGGTCTGATCCGGACCGCCTGAGCATTGCCGACCATCTTCCGTCGACACGACGGGCAGACGTCCTGGTAGTTCCCGGACGCAGTGGAATAGTCAAAACCGAGTTCGGGCAGCACCTGCTTCAGGTCCGACATCTGCAACTCCGAGGCGAACTCACCACCACAGACGGCACAAGTGTGGGGCGGGCCGGCTTCGGCCTCGCGTTTGTAGAAGGCGACCCCGAGGTTGGCAGGACGTTGCAGGATGTGGAACAGCTTCCCGAACGGGATATAGAGCAGGCCGAGGATGACGGTGAGGGCGTGCAGGGTGTTCAGGAAGTTGTAGAAGCGGCCCTCCATCCACATCGACGAGGCCGTGAGCATCAGCCCGGTGACCGAGACTGCGAACAGGCCGGCGAGGGCGGCGAAGTCCGAGCCCCGTTCGAGGGCGATGTCCCCCCGATTCTTGAAGCGCCGGGCCAGGAAGATCACCACTCCGGCAATCACCAGGATGGCGGCGATGTTGAGAAGATGGAAGAAGAGGAAGCCGACGATGCTTCTTGAATCGAAAGTGACTGTTCCCAGCGGGCCAAAGAAAGCCTGATAGGTACGTCCGGTGGGGTCCGTTGACTCGAAGTGGATCCACCCGAACGTCAACGGGAAGGTGACCAGGGCAGCAAGGACACAGCCCCAAAAGAGAAGCTGGTGGGCGACCCAGCGGGTCCGGGATCGCCCGGCGATGAACCGCTGCAGCGCGAGGTTGCTCACGGTCATACCTGCCAGGGACACGAGATTCCGACCGAGCCGACCCGACCTCCGGAACGCCTCCCAGCCTCTCTGGTTGAGAAGGGCGGTTGGGGGTCGTCGCAGCCAGACCACATACCGATAGACGACGGCGAAGACGGCCAGCAGGGTCCCGAACAGATATGGGGCGAGTGCCGCGTCGAACCAACGCAGTCCCTCCGACCCGATGTACACCACCACGAGCAGCAGCAAGACGGCGGTCGTGCCGGTTGTCACCCCGCGACGGTCGAGTCGCATATCAGCCTTGTCGACGACCCGCCCCAACATAGCCAAGAGCCGGCCTCCGATTGGTCCTCGTTAGCTGCAGGTTGTCCAATGAAGGTCGGATCGGTTCCAACCCCGAACAGGGGCTCGTGCGTCGGGCAAGCCAGCACCGCCCGCGG
>JALDXM010000392.1:0-2582 GCA_032155085.1 Actinomycetota bacterium
CATTCTTCGGGATCCAGGTGGCGCCATCGTCGTCGGAGCGGAAGACACCAACCGCAGAGATCCCAACCCACATGCTCCCGTTGCCGTCGAGGATTCGATGGGTGCAGAGACCGCCCGCTCCCGGGAACCACCCTTCGCGGGTGGGGTGCTCGTTGAGCCCGTCCACCGGGTCCCACGTCATTCCACCGTCGTCCGAGGAGAACAAACCGGCCTGGGCCACGCCGGCGTAGAGGCGGTCGCCAAGGTTGTGAAACGTCCAGATCTGTTCCATCTTCCGCTCGGTGGCTTCCGGCCAGGCCGGCGGGGAGTCGGTGGGCTTCCAGTCGATCAGGTTCTCGCTGCGGTGGACGCCGACACCGAACCAATTGCTCCCAACACCGGCGATGTGGGTGCCGTCAGGGGCCTGGCCGAAGGCGGTCACCTTCCATCCGGGAAACAACGGCCCCTCGACCTGCCATTCTGAGCCCGACTCGTCGAGCACATAGGCGCCCTTCTCGGACCCGACCAGGATTTTCATCATGCCCCCTCAACTCGAGAGACTTGGACACTAATTGTCGAATAGCGGACACTCGATTCGACCTTTCAGTCGCCCTTCTCTGGCCACGGTCACGGCAATCACGATGGGTGTCGCCACCTTCTCCCAGGGGGCATTCGGGGTTCTTGCCTCGGACCTGATCAGTGAGTTCGATCTGGATCGCTGGCAGATCGGGATCCTCCTCACGGCGAACGGCTTCACCGGCGCCCTTCTCTCCCCCTTCTTTGGCCGGCTCACCGATCGCATGGGAAGCGTGAAATCGGTCGTCTTCACGCTGCTGCTGGCGATGGCGACCATGACCCTGATCGCAGCTGCGCCAACCTATTACGTCCTCTTCTCAGCGGCGGTGTTGAGCGGTCTGCCCAACGGTTGGACCAACCCGGCCACCAACGCCCTGATCGTGGACAACGTGGTGGCCGGGGCCAGGGGAGTGATCACCGGCATCAAGCAGTCCGGCGTGCAGATGGGGACATTTCTCGGTGGCCTCCTGCTCCCGAGCATCGCGCTCGCCACCAACTGGAGGGTCGCCTTTGCCACCTTCCTGGTCTTCCCGGCGGCGGGTCTCGCCGGGATGTGGCGCCGTCCCGAGGTCATTCGATCACATTTCAACGGGCCCGGCCCCAAGTTGCCAGTGCCGACCGCGGTGCGGTGGATCGCGGTCTATGGGACCCTCATCGGCCTCGGAGTTTCGGCCACGACCACCTTTCTCCCTCTCTTCGCCGAAGAGAGCGAAGGCTGGACCACCGCCCAAGCTGGCTTGCTCATCGCCGGAGTGGGCCTGGTCGGGGTGGCGGCGCGAATCACCTGGGGCTCGGCCTCGGAGCGATGGCTCGGTCACGGGCGGACCCTGCGCTTGCTTGCGTTCCAATCGGCTACGGCCGCCGGCCTTCTCGCCCTGGCCTCGGCTGACCTGGCGCCTTCCTGGGTCCTCATCCCTGCTGCGCTGTTGCTTGGGGCAGGTGGCGTGGCCTGGAACGCGGTGGGGATGCTGGCGGTGATGGACTATTCGGCGCCCGAGCTGGTCGGCCGCGGCACCGGGACCGTCATGCTCGGATTCCTCACCGGGATCGGGATTGGACCACCGTTGATGGGCCTCTCGGTGGACCGTCTCGGGGAATACACGCCGGGCTGGATCGTGATCGTCATCCTGTTCGCGGCCGGTGCGGTGGTCGCCGGGAGGGTTCATCGCACCGGTACCCTCGCCCACGCTTGAGACTGGTCATCGCCCGCTGCACCATCGATTACACGGGCCGGGTGACCGCCCATCTTCCCGAGGCGGTCCGGCTGATCATGGTCAAGGCCGATGGCACCCTGGCCGTCCACTCCGACGGCAATGCCTCCAAGCCACTCAACTGGATGGTCGCTCCCAACCACATCGAGGTCTTCGACGACCGGTGGGAGGTGACCAACGGCAAAGGCGAGAAGCTGGTGATCTCGATCAGCGAGGTGTTGGAGGATGTGACCCATGCCCTCGGGGACGACCCGGGTCTCCAGAAGGACGGGGTGGAGGCCCACCTACAAGAGCTACTCGCTGCTCGACCCTGGGTCCTCGAGCAGGGACTCACCTTGATTCGGCGCGAGTACCCGACCGACATCGGACCTGTTGATCTCCTCTGCCAGGATGCCGACGGAGTCGTGGTGGCGGTCGAGGTGAAGCGCCGCGGCGAGATCGACGGTGTGGAGCAGCTCGCGCGATACCTGGAACGTCTCGGGTTGGACCCCCGGCTCGGGCTTCTGCGTGGGATTCTGGCCGCCCAATCGATCACGCCCCAGGCAAGGACCCTCGCCGAGGCACGGGGCATCCTGGCGATCGAAGTCGACTACGACGGGCTGCGTGACATCGAGGACACGGAACTTCGGCTGTTCGATCTGCGCTGACGTGTTCGACATCGTCTTCTTCCGGCCTGAGATACCACCCAACACCGGCAACGCCATGCGGCTCGCCGCGGTCACCGGCTGTCGGCTCCATCTGATCGAGCCGCTCGGCTTCGACATGGATGACGCGAAACTTCGGCGCGCCGGGATGGACTATCGGGACAAGGCCGTA
>JALDXM010000393.1:0-2580 GCA_032155085.1 Actinomycetota bacterium
CTCCGGCGGCGAGGGCCAGCCTGGTCACCTCCGTGGTCGCATCGAGCCGGTCGAGCGCACCGTTGACCTCCAGGGCGACACCGGTGACGGCCAGTCCCTCCAACACGGACGTCACATCGAGTTCGACACCGGGCCGCCGGCCGACATACCTGCCACTCAGATGACCTATCGCGTTGACGGAGGGATCGGCTAGCGCGGTGAGGACGCGGGCGGTCTGGCGGACTTCGGGGAGGTCGAAATGAGAGTGGATCGAGGCGACGCAGTAGTCGAACTCGAGCCGGAACTCGGGGTCGTAGTCGAGTTGACCGTCAGGCCCGATGTTGAGCTCACAGCCGAACAACACTGTGATCTCGGGTCTCGAGGCATCGATCTCACGGATACGCTCCCGATGCTCCAGCATCTGCTCCCGGGTCGACCCGTTGATCGCGAGATCCTCGCCGTGATCTGTGAATGCGACGTACTCATAACCTGCGGCAACGGCGGCGTCGACCATCTCCTCGAGACTCGCCCTGCCATCACCGGATCTGTCGGAGTGGTAGTGCAGGTCGCCCCGGATGTCTTCCCTCTGCACCAACAGGGGCAATTCGCCCCTTCCAGCGGCCTCGACCTCGCCACCCCCCTCCCGCATCGTTGGAGGTATGAACTCGAGACCCAACGCCTCGTATATCGATTCCTCGGTCTCCGAAGCGACCACCACGTCGTGGTCGAACAGCCCGTACTCGCTGAGCAGCCACTCCCGGTCGAGGGCCTTCTGCCGAAGCTGGATGTTGTGGGCCTTCGAGCCCGTGAAGTAGAGCAAAGCCGATCCCAACTGCTCGGGGGAAACGGTGCGCACATCCACCTGGAGACCCTCACGGGTCAGGAAAGAGGTCTTGGTCTCACCGGAGCCGACGACATCAGCCACCTCCGGAAAAGCCAGAACGGTCTCGTGGACCAACGCCGAATCGTTGGTTGCGACCACGACATCGACGTCGCCCACTGTCTCGGAGAAGCGCCGGAGCGACCCGCACGGCACTGCATCGGTCACACCTTCGATCATTGCGATGCGCCCCGCCAGCGAGTGAGCAAAACCGAGCACCTCGACGAGTGGGGTTCGTCGGTCCTTGCCGTGTAGACCGAGCCGGTCGATCGCCTTCTTGATCTTTTCTTCCGACTTCTCGCCCATCCCCGGCAATTCACGGAGCCGCTCGGCGTCCAGCGCCTCCTTGAGCCCGTCCAGGTTCTCGACGCCCAACTCGGCACGGATCATCTTGAGCGTTTTTGGCCCAAGACCCGGGATCTTGGTCAGCTCGACGAACGCCGGGGGGTACTTCTCCCGAAGCGTCTCCAGTTTCTCTACGCGCCCGGTCGCCCCCAGTTCCAGGATCTTGTCCGCGGTCGAGCCGCCGACACCCTTGATCTTGGTGAGCTCCGTCTTGCCCAACCCGTCGATGTCACCCCCGTAGGCCTCGATCCCGGCGATGGCAGTCTCGTAGGCGCGGACTTTGAAAGCCTGCGGCGAGCCCTCGTCGAGCGATGTGAGCTTGGCGAGTTCGGCAAGCATCCGTATCGCCTCGGAGCGGGTTGTCATGGAGCGGAGGATATCGGTCCACCTCAGCCGCCCAGCCAGAGCACGGGGTCGAACTCGGCCCGAGCGGCCGCCTTCACCTCCCAATCGCCGAGGACCGGGACGGTGGCAGTCACGGAGGTCACGACCTCGACCACCCGACTGGCCAAAGTGATGTCCGACGGGCACCTACAGACGACGACACGGGCATCGTTCTCGGCCGCTGCCAGACGGGCCGCCTGCTCCGGGCCGGTGGCGGAGGCGGGAGGGTAGGTCGAGACAGCGGCGGCCAGGGCTGCCGCGTCGGCCGCGGTCTGGGCGGCGGCCCGGGCCGCATACAAACCACCCAAACCTGCAACTGCCGTCGCCACCACGATGACGACCGCCATTGCCGCCGTCATGACGACAGTCATCGATCCCCTGTCGTTCAACGCTCGACGAGCATCGAAGCGGTGGCGCTCACTTCGAATCCGATGTCATCGATCAGAGGCACCGGGATCACATGGCGAAAGCTGGCAACCACCCTCGCGGGTCTCCCGACCACCCCCGGCCTCGACACCGAGATCCTCACCCGGTCTCTCTGCGACGGAGGGAGGGCTTCACGGACGGCTTCGACGGCCCGGGCAGGGTCGGGCGTCGTGGCCGCAACGCGAGCTCCCTCGCGAACTGCCCCCAACAACTCGATTCGGGTGCGGGCCACCGAGATCACCTGGATCCCGGCAACCAGCACCACGATGAGGAGCGGGACTACGAGAAAGAACTCGACCGTCATCGACCCCCGGTCGTTCCTCAGAACGCGCCTGTCACCCATGAGATGACCTTGCCGAATAGGTCTCCCAAGAGACCTCCTCCACTCCCTGACTGCAGCCACTTGAGGGCGATGATCGCCAGCGCTGTCGCCGCCAGGATCACGAGGAAGTACTCGACAGTCGCCTGACCTTTGTCAGACCCCATCCGGGAAATCACCCGGCTCCAGAATCGTGTCATCGACACTCCTTCCATTCCGGTGACCGACCGGTGCGGGAGGAAGTGCG
>JALDXM010000394.1:0-2576 GCA_032155085.1 Actinomycetota bacterium
CCACGACGGTTGGTGGGCCGGAACCCGGCACGGCCTCGATGGCGTGACAGTGGCAGCCGAGGCGAGCCCGTCGTTCGGTGACGACGTCTGGGAGCTCTACGACATGCGCCACGACTTCGGTCACGCCAACAACCTCGCAGCCCAACACCCCGAAAAGCTCGAAGAGCTCAAGGCGCTCTTCGACACCGAGGCCCGCAAGTACGACGTCTATCCGATGGCCAACGACTTCAACGAGATCGTGGTCTCAGATCGGCCGAGGCTCGTCTCAGGAGACTTGGCGAGCTACGGGCCTGGGACGATCCGGCTCCCCGAGGACGCTGCCATCAACATCAAAAACCGGTCGTTCACCCTCGTCGCCGAAATCGACAACCCCGAGGGCAAAGCCGAAGGCATGCTCGTCACCCTGGGCGGTGAGACCGGCGGCTACGCCCTGTTCGTGCTCGAAGGCAAGCCGACCTTCGTATACAACTGGCTCGGCGTGGACAGCTATCCGATCACCTCCGCGGAACCGCTACCTCAGGGCGAATGCACGATCCGATTCGACTTTGCCTACGACGGTGGCGGCCCCGGTAAAGGCGGTGTAGGCAGCCTGTTCGTCGACGATCAGGTCGTGGCCGAAGGGCGTATCGACAAGACGGTCCCGGTCTACTTCTCGACCGACGACACATTCGATGTAGGCGAGGACTGGGGCACCCCGATGTCGGACGCCTACGAGCCTCCATTCACCTTCACCGGCAAGATCAAGAAGGTGACGGTCCAAGCCAAATCCCCCTGAGGGAGTTGCAAACCGATCATCAGATGAAAGCGAGAGGACCCGGGAGAAAAAGATGAGGGAACTCACTCTTCCCCGGACCTCCTATTTCGTCGCCGCTGCGGGCCAACCGAGGGTGCGCCGACCGAGAGACATCCTCACCGCAACGATTGGGCTGCTCCTGGTGGTCTGGGCTGTTGCGGCGATCGAGCGACCGCCGAGTTGGGAGCATGCGCTTACGGAGCTCGTGCAGTCGAGTCCGGCGTGGCTGCAAACCCTGCTCGAGGCCGGTTACACGTTGACTCTGATCTATGCGCTGGTACTCGTGGGTGCCCTGTTGTTCGGTGGAACCGAACGACGCTCGGCCCTCCGGGATGTGGCCATCGTGGCGGCCGGGGCGGCCACCCTCGTCATCGTCCTCTCGTTGCTGATCAATGACGCCTGGCCATATGTCCTGCCCGAGATCGATCTCGACGATCCAGTGCCCCGATTCCCCGTGATGAGGGTGGCGCTGGTCACCTCGATCCTCATCGTCGCCAGCCCCTACGTGACACGCCCCCTCCGCCGCCTGGGCTGGCTGGCGATCGTCACCACGGCTGTGGCATCTATCAGTCTCGGATATGCGACGCCATCACACACGATCGGCTCGTTTGGCATCGGGCTGTTCAGTGCCGGACTCTTGCTGGTTGTGGTCGGCTCACCTCGCGGCTATCCAAACCCGGAGATGGTGGCCGCCGCCCTGGCTCATCTTGGTGTCCCGAATCGAGATCTGGCGGCCGCCCCTTATCAAACCTGGGGTGTGGTCCGCTTCGTGGCCACCGACGACGACGGCGAGCGCGTGGAAGTCAAAGTTCATGGACGGGATGCCTTCGACTCTCAACTTGCGGCAAAGGTATGGCACACGCTCTGGTACCGGGAGACCGGCCCGGCAGTCAGCTACTCCCGTCTGCAAGCGGTGGAGCACGAGGCCCTGATGACCGTCGTGGCCAGGGAGGCCGGTGTGAACGTACCCCAGCTCGCAGCGGTCGGAGCTGCCTCGTCTGACATCGCCTTGATCGCGTTTCGGTACTCGGGCGTCGCCCTCCCCGACCTCGCCCCTGACGGAATCAGCGACTTGCTCCTCGTCGGGCTTTGGACCCAGGTGAGGCGGCTTCACGAGCACTCCATGAGCCACGGTTCGCTCAGCGCATCGACGGTGCAGGTGGGCCGCGACGGTCCTGTCATTACCGATCTCGCATTTGGATCCCTGGCCGCCGATGAAGCAGACCAGGGGAGCGACATCGTCGAACTGCTGTACAGCCTGGCCGCCTTGGCTGGAGAAGAGAGAGCGGTGCGCAGCGCCCTCGACGGCCTCGGATCCGAGCGGTTGGCCGCCGCCATGCCCTACCTGCAACTGGCGGCGGTGAGCCCAACGACCCGACGTCTGACGGAGAAGCCGAAGCAACACATGACGTCCTTGCGCGCCAAAGTGGCCGAGCTCACGGGGTCAGAGGTGCCAGAGCCCGTCAAGTTGCGCCGGGTGACAGCCCGAAGCCTGATCATGTCTGCGCTGGTGCTCCTGATCACGTCAGCGCTGATCTCGGCGCTCACCACCGTCGATTTCGACGCGATCTGGGCGGTCCTCGAGACCGCTGACTGGCCCGTCATGGCGCTTGCCCTGATCGTGGGACACACCCAGTTCTTCCCTCAAGCCACAGCGAGCATGTTTGCCGTGCCGGCAAGACTTCCCTTCTGGCCGTTGCTGACCCTGCAGACGGCGAGCCAGTTCATCAGTCTGGCGATCCCCAGTGTGGCCGGCCGGGTGGCGATGAACGCTGCCTTCCTC
>JALDXM010000395.1:0-2573 GCA_032155085.1 Actinomycetota bacterium
CGACGAAGAGTTCCTCGACATCGTCCGGGAGGTCATCCCGGATAAGGTCGGCTAGGAAGAGAAAACCCACGGAGGAAAAGGCAGGGATGAGAGAAGCATTCTTCGGGCTGAGCACCGACTGGAAGGAAGGGATCAACTGGGCCGCCGTCCGCGACTGGCGTCTGAAGCGGGCCCATGCCGCCATGGAGCGTCACAATCTCGGCGCCTTGCTCCTCTTCTACGACGAGAACATGCGCTACGTGTCGTCGACGCTCACCCCGGGCTGGAACCGTCTCAAGCCAGGTCTCCGCTACGTCGTCCTCCCTGCCGGCAAGCCCCCCATCGTCTACGAGCAGGGTGACATCGGGTTCCATCTGGAGGTTCACAACCCCTGGATCCCCAAAGAGAACATCCGTTACTCCTACGCCTGGATCAAGGGAGCGGTCGGCCCCGCCGCCGAGCAACAGGTGAACAAGTTCATGGACTCGTTGATGAACGACCTGGAGCAGGCGGGGGTGAAGGACCAGCCACTCGGTGTCGACTTCATCGACATCAACCTGCTCAAGCAGTTCGAGGAGCGTGGAATCACCTGGACCGACGGGATGACCCCAATGATGGAGGCCCGGGCCATCAAGAGCCCCGACGAGATCAAGGCCTTCTCAATCGTTGGCGCCATCTGTGACTACGTCCACTACGAGATCACCAACTTCATCAAGCCCGGTCTGAGTGAGAACGAGGTGGCTGCTTTCGGCTTCGAGAAGCTCTACTCGCTGCCGGGCATGGAGGACGTCGAGGACGTGATCGTGTCCTCGGGGCCCAACGCCTGGCCCAACTGGAGGAACTTCTCCGACCGGATGATCCGGCCCGGCGAGCTCGTGATCGTCGACCTGGCCGCCCTCACCTGGAACGGCTTCAAGTCCTGCGTCTACCGGACCTACTGCGTGGGTGGCGTGCCGACTGACGAGCATCAGAAGACATACGACCTTGCCCACAAGTGGCTGTGGGACTCGATCGAGGCGACCAAGCCCGGCGTGACCACGGCGGATGTCGCCTCCCAGTGGCCATCGGCTAAGGAAGTCTGGGGCTACGAGGAGGAAGACCAGGCCGCCGCCAACTTCTGGGGTCACGGCCTCGGCCTCGCCCAGTACGACCCGCCGGTCATCTCGCGGATCTGGTCACTCGACCACCCGGTCGAGATCCAGCCCGGCATGACATTCGCCCTCGAGACCCAGCACGGCAAGCTCCACGACCACGGCGTGCGTCTCGAAGAGATGCTCTACGTGACCGAGACCGGCATCGAGATGGTCTCCAGCTACGCCTCTCACGAGATCATCTCGGTCACCTGACAGACGGTCGTGATACACGACCTCGACAGCGAAGCCGCCCTCGACCCGGTCCGGGTCGGGGCCAAGGCCGCGTGGCTGAGCCGGGCCTGTCGGGCCGGGCTCCCGGTCCTCCCCGGGGTGGTGGTCGATGCCGCCGCCTCGCTCGGTCACATGTCGATCGGCGTCGAGAAGCTGGCCGGACGGGGCTCCGGCGGGGCGCGTCTGGCCATGACCGCCGAGCCGCTGTCTTTCGCAAACGAGCTGATGGCCAGGGCCGGCCGGCTTGGCGACGTGCTCGTCGCCCGCTCATCGACGGCCCTCGAGGCGTCGGGTGTGTGGTCCGGGGCCTTCACCTCATATCTCGACGTCTCACCGGGAGATCTTCCCCGGGCGGTGGCCGGATGCTGGGCGTCCGCCTTCTCGGTGGCCGCCCTTGACCGGCAGACCGCGGCGGGGATCGAGCCGGGGTCCTTCTCGATGGCGGTACTAGTGCAGCGGGCACTGATGCCCGAGGCAGGGGGCGTGGCCCGTGTCGAGGACGATGGGACGGTTGTCGCTATCGGAGTGAAGGGCCCGCCCGCTCCCCTGTTGCAGGGTTGGACCGCCGGCCACGAGGCGCGACGAACAGACCATGGCTGGTCCGGTGATGCCCTCATGGACCTGGTCGGTGTCGAGGTCCTCGATGAGCTGGCCAACGTGCTGCTGTCGGCGTGGCCCGTGCTCGATGCCAACTCCTGCGAATGGGCCCTCGATGGGCAGGTTTGGGTCTTGCAGCTCGGCCGCACCGATGACGCCATCCGGGAAGAAGTCGAGCCCAGCCCGATCGACCCCAGGCTCGTCCGGAGCGCCAGATTGGTGGCACGTCATGAGCAGGAGCTCATCACAACGACGACACCGGACCCGGGGAGCCGCCTCGGAGTCAGTCGAGGAGAGCCCTTCGTTGCCTCGGTGGTGTTGGGAAATGGCGTCCGGCACAACGGGATCCCGGCCTCTCCGGGTGTGGGTGCCGGGGTCTTGATCCGGCCGGAAGGCGCGACTGGGCCGGGACCCATCTCGCCACGCGGCGTGCTGGCGGCCGGCCAGCCAGTCCCCAACCTCGCGCCCCTGCTCTGGGACGCGGCGGGCCTCATCACCGAGACGGGGAGCCCCGCCGCCCACCTCTTCGAATCGGCACGTGCCCTCCATGTCCCTGCGGTGTGCGGGGTGACCATCCCACCCGGTGATTGGATCGTGGCCGTCGACGGGAATAGTGGGGTGGTAGCCACCATC
>JALDXM010000396.1:0-2558 GCA_032155085.1 Actinomycetota bacterium
GACCAGGGAGAACCGCCCCCTGGTCGGCCCCGCCGGGCCATCCGGATTCAATCTGATCGCCGGACTGTCCGGGTTCGGGGTCATGGTCGCAGCCGGCGCGGCCGAACTACTGGCCAGCCATGTCACCGGCACCGAGTTGCCCGCATACTCGGACGCCTTCCTGCTCGACCGTTACGACGACGCCGACTACGTCGCTTCTATTGGGGGCTCGATGAGCTCGGGCCAACTATGACCCGAGGCCTTACTCCTCCAAAACCGCCAGCACATTCCCTGCAGGGTCATGAAACCAAGCAATCGGCGGGCCCTGGTCACGCATGATCCCCTTTTCGTCTTGCTCGAACTGTGGATAACGCTCGAACGACACGCCTCGCTTAGTCAGGTCGTCCACGGCCTGATCGATGTCGTCCACCGGGAAGTTGAGGATGGTGAAAGTCGCCGGGGTGTGGTCCTCTTTGGGATACGCCATGATGTCCCCGCCGTCGGCGATGTGGATGGCAAGCATGCCGTTGTCCTCATCGACATCCAGACCGAGAGTCTCTCCATAGAACTGGCGCGCCTTCGCCACATCGTCGACGGAGAAGCCGCTGAAAGCCTTGGTCTTTTCGAACATAACCACCTCCTGTGGTCCTTGTGAGATGAGTTTCCCCGAATGGGAGAGTCTCAATCACGTTGGATGCAGAAGCCGATTCGAGAAGGCCTGCCCTCGTCTGTGACGTGGGCGGAGTCACCTCGCCCGATCTGACCACGATCGAGGCGTTGTGTCGCTTCCGACTCGCAGTCGCCGACGAGGGGTATGCGGTCGAGCTCCGCGATGCCTCGCCCGGGCTACAGGAGCTACTGGTTCTTTGCGGGCTGGGAGGGGTCCTACCCCTCGTAGACCAGGGGCAACCCGAAGAGGGGGAACAACCGCGTGGTGTCGAGGAAGAAGTTGAGTCCGGCGATCCGGCCTTGTGATATCTCGAGGACCTGAATCGCCCAAGGCACGTAGCCGCCGTCGGGTCCCGGCTTGTACTGGCCAAAGGCGGGTAGCCCATTGGCCGGCTCCACGGGTATGACGACCGATCCGCGGCACCCAATCCCTGTGCCCAGGAACCAGCCCCTGATATCCGCATGTCCTCGCAGCCAGAGGTCATACGGCGGCATCGACTGCACCACGTCATCGTGGAGGAGGGCGACCAAAGAGTCGAGGTCGTATCTCTCGAAGGCGTCGACATACCGGCTGAGCAGGGCTTGTTGCTCGTCGTCCATGGGCAAGAAGGGGTCCGACTCTGCCGGATCGATCTCTGACAGTGTCGCCCGTGCCCGCTGCAGTGCGCTGTTGACCGAGGCCGCCGTGGTCTCCAACAGGTCGGCGACTTCGTCGGCCTTCCAGCGGAGCACCTCGCGCAGGATCAGGACCGCCCGCTGTCGGGCAGGAAGATGCTGCAGGGCCGTCATGAGGGCGAGACGCACCGACTCCCGCGAGATCGCCACCTCAGCCGGATCGGCGCTCGGGGAAAGAATGATGCTGTCAGGGACGGGCTCGATCCAGGTGACCTCGGGCAATGGCGCTGGGAGCATTGTGTCGGCGGTGGAGGCCGGCCCCAGATCCATAGGTCTGGCCCGACGCTCCTTGCCCTCGAGCATGTCGAAGCAGACGTTGGTCGTTATGCGATAGAGCCAGGTCCGCAATGAAGATCGACCCTCGAATCGGTCGCTCGCCCGCCAGGCCCTGATCAAGCTCTCTTGGACCGCATCCTCCGCCTCGAATGAGGACCCCAGCATCCGGTAGGCATAGCCGGTGAGCTCGCGCCGATACTGCTCCAGGTCCTCGAAGGAGGGTGCGTCGCTCCGGGCTTCGGTCGCCGTTGATTCGGTCATGTGCCCCCCAGTATGGGACATCTACACCCCGAGTCGGACGTGGAATAGGTCCCCGGCCCGATGACCTGGCTCATCTACCGATTAATTCTGGTGCTGATTGCGGTCTAGATCGATGGGGTAACCCCCTGAGCTGTCCACTCTCGCCACTGAGAGGAGTAACCATGCAGAACCCTTCCATCACCACTACGGATCTGTCGATCCCCAAATTGCGCGAGGTCCTCGACGGTGAGGTGATCACACCTGAAGATGCTTCTTACGACGAAGCGCGATCGGGGTTTTACGGCATCGATCGCAAGCCGGGTGTGATCGTCCGACCCACCGACGCCAATGAAGTCGCCTACGTGGTTTCCATCGCCCGTGACACCGGAACGGAGCTCGCTGTCCGCAGCGGGGGCCACAGCATCGCCGGGTACGGGAGCTCCGATGGTGGGATTGTCCTCGATCTGTCTGCGATGAAGGCGGTCCATGTCGACCCGAGGCAACGCACCGTTTGGGCCCAGGCCGGGTTGACCGCCGGTGAGCTGACGAGCGCCCTCGGCGATCACCGCCTCGCCGTTGGTTTCGGCGACGTGGGCTCTGTCGGCATCGGCGGCATCACGCTAGGTGGGGGGGTCGGATTTCTCTCCCGAAAAATTGGCCTGACCATCGACTCACTCCTCGCCGCCGAGCTGGTCACCGCCGACGGGGAGGTCCTTCGT
>JALDXM010000397.1:0-2557 GCA_032155085.1 Actinomycetota bacterium
CCTCTCCACTGCGACCACCCTGATCACCACCAACGACCCAGTGAAGATCGCCGAGGACTTCGCCATGCTCCAGCATCTCGCCGACGGCCGGGTGGATCTGATGATGGGCCGTGGCAACACCGGCCCGGTCTATCCCTGGTTCGGCCAGGACATCAGGGATGGGATCCCTCTGGCCATCGAGAACTATCACTTGCTCCATCGTCTCTGGCGTGAGGACGTGGTCGATTGGGAGGGCAAATTCCGCACCCCACTCCAGGCGTTCACCTCGACACCGAGACCGTTGGACGGCATCCCGCCCTTCGTCTGGCACGGGTCGATACGGAGCCCTGAGATCGCCGAACAGGCCGCCTATTACGGCGATGGGTTCTTTGCCAACAACATCTTCTGGCCCAAGGAGCATTACGTCCGGCTCATCGATCTCTATCGGCGCCGCTACGAGCATTACGGCCATGGCAACGCCGATCAGGCCATCGTGGGGTTGGGTGGCCAGGTGTTCATGCGGCCGAACTCGCAGGACGCGGTGAACGAGTTCCGCCCTTACTTCGACCACGCCCCGGTGTATGGGTACGGTCCCTCGCTGGAGGAGTTCACCGAGCAGACCCCGCTCACGGTGGGCAGCCCACAGCAGGTGATCGAGAAGACCTTGAGATTTCGTGAGTATTTCGGCGACTACCAACGACAGTTGTTCCTGATGGACCATGCCGGGCTTCCCTTGAGCACTGTGATGGAACAGTTGGAGATGCTGGGTGGCGAAGTGGTCCCGGTGCTTCGCAAGGAGTTCGACTCGCTTCGCCCCGCCCATGTGCCTGGCGGTCCGACCCATGACGGTCTGAAGGCAGCGGCTCAGAGTCAGGTCGTCGAGGCTGAGATCCTGTGAAGCAGCGACGTATCGCGGTGGTCAGCGGCGGGTTGAACGAGCCATCATCGACGAGGCTGCTGGCGAATCGGCTGGCCACTGCAGCCACGAGGGCCCTGGCCGAGCTCGACGTCGAGGTTGAGGTCGACTTGATCGACCTCCGGGATCACGCCCAGGAGCTCACCAACATGATGCTGACCGGGTTCGCCGGCTCGGACCTGGCAACGGCCATCGAGAAGGTGGTCAAGGCCGATGGCCTCATCGCCGCCACTCCCATCTTCAGCGCTTCGTACTCGGGTCTGTTCAAGATGTTCTTCGACGTGCTCGAGCAGGATGCTCTTTGGGGAAAGCCGGTCCTGATAGCCGCAACGGCCGGCACCGCCCGTCACTCCCTGGCGCTGGAGCACGTGGTCCGCCCGTTGTTCAGCTATCTCCGGGCGGTGGTGGTTCCGACGACGGTGTTCGCTGCTGCGGAGGATTGGGGTTCGGGGAGCGAGGCAGGCGAGGTTCTGTCTGAACGGGTCGACCGGGGTGCCCGTGAGCTGGCCCGTCTCGTCGCCTCGGACCAGCGACCGGCGCCGGTGGATCCCTACGACGACGTCACGTCGTTCGAGGATCTCTTGGGGGGATGACCTTGCAACAGATCCGTCTGACCACGATCGGCCGTAAGACCGGCCGGGAGCATGAGGTGACGATCTACGCCTTCCCCGATGGTGACGACCTCGTCGTGGTCGGCTCTTATGCGGGGCGGCCCAAGGACCCGGACTGGGCGGCCAACCTGAAAGCCAATCCCCGGGCAACGGTGAACAAGGGCCGAGAGACGATCGAGCACCAGGCCCGGGTGGTCGACGGAGCCGAGCGGGAGCGTTTGTGGAAGCTGGTGGTAGAGGCCTTCCCTGACTACCAGACCTATCAGGGCCGCACGGACCGTCTCATCCCTCTCTTCGTGTTGGAGCCGGCTGACTGACCCGGGCGCGGTGTATTCGTTGGGCCTTTCGGGTATCGACACGGCATGACGGCAAGGGAGCATGGATCATGAGCAAGGTGATCGCCACCATCACCACATCAGTGGATGGGTTTTACGCCGGCCCAGATGACGGGCCTGGCACCGGGCTCGGAGTCGGGGGCGAGAGGCTCCACTACTGGGTGATGGGCGGGCCGTGGACCTACGAGACCGAGGCCGAGCCAGGAATCGGCATGTCGGAGGCCGATCGGGAGTTCTTCGGAGATCTCACATCTGGTCTCGGAGCCGGCATCTGTGGGCGTGGGATGTACGACGCCGCCGAGGCGTGGGGCGGCACAAATCCATTCGATGGACCGGTCTGGGTGCTCACGCATCGGCTGGCAGATGCACCCGACCCGGAGACCGGCTTCAGGTTCATCGACAGCCTCGAGTCTGCGCTGGAAGAGGCAATCACAGCGGCCAATGGCAAGGACGTCGCCATCAGCGGTGGGGGCGATGTCATACGACAGGCGCTGGCCGCCGGCTATGTCGATGTCTTGGCCATGTCGATTGCACCGGTGGTCCTGGGAAGAGGCAAGCGTCTTTTCGACGATTTCGACCACGACATCGACCTTGAGATCAGAAAGATATTCAGCGCTCCATATGCCACCCACACCATCTACGACGTCAAACGTGGGTGACACTCAGGGTGGGTCGGGGCCGGTGGTGTAGGTGTGGCCGAGGGGGCTGGTCCAGGT
>JALDXM010000398.1:0-2532 GCA_032155085.1 Actinomycetota bacterium
CCTCAGTTGAGGAAGACGGCCACGACAAGGGCGGTGAAACCAGCGATCTGAGCGATCAGCATCCGATCGAACCGATCGTTGAACCGCTAGAACCGCTCATCGATACGGTCGAACCTCTCATTCATCTCTGATCTGAGTCGGTGAAGGGCATCCGGCGTCGGGAGGAGGTGTGACATCCGTGTCTCGGTGGGTTCGGACCCCAGCACGGGGAGGAGGGCATTGTACAACTCGTTCCGGGCGGACTCAGAGAGCGCCATGCGCCCCAAATGCCGCACCGGCCTCCCGGGCACGAGAGCTCTTGACCCGTTTGACCGCCCGCTCCAATAACGTTGGGAGCGATGAGTGCCCTCGTCGATCGGTTTCAACGCCCGGTGCGTGACCTCCGCATCTCGGTCACCGACCGCTGCAACTTCCGGTGCACCTACTGCATGCCCAAGGAACTGTTTGGCAAGGACCACGAGTTCCTGCCCCGCGACCAGCTCCTGAGCTTCGAGGAGATCGCCACTCTCACCCAGCTGTTCGTCGAGCGGGGCGTGGAGAAGGTCCGGATCACCGGGGGTGAGCCGCTTCTACGCAAGGATCTGGAGAAACTGATCGGACGTCTGGCTTCGATTGAAGGGGTCGAGGATCTGACCCTGACTACCAACGCCTCGCTGTTGACCCGGAAGGCACGGTCCCTGGCCGCAGCTGGGCTCAGCCGGGTGACGGTGAGCCTCGATGCCCTCGACGACCCGACCTTCCAGAGCATGAACGATGTCGGCTTCCCGGTGGACGCCGTGCTGGAGGGCATCGAGGCCGCCGCCGAGGCCGGTCTGGGCCCGATCAAGGTGAATGCAGTCGTAAAACGAGGCGTGAACGAGCACGCCGTCGTCGACATGGCGAAGCACTTCAAGGGAACCGGTCACATCGTTCGCTTCATCGAGTACATGGATGTGGGGAACACCAACGGCTGGCGTCTGGACGACGTCGTGCCGGCCGAAGAGATGATCTCGGCGATCAATCAGGTCTTCGCGCTCGAGCCGATCCCGCCCAACTACCCCGGTGAGGTGGCCAACCGGTTCCGCTATCTGGATGGTGAGGGCGAGGTGGGCGTCATCGCCTCGGTGACCAGGCCCTTCTGCGGGTCATGCACCCGGGCCAGGCTCTCCGCCGAAGGCGTTCTCTATACATGCCTCTTCGCCTCCGCAGGATCGAACCTGCGTGACGCTATGAGAGCCGGGGAGGATGTCGGGCCGGTCATCGACCGTATCTGGTCGAACAGAGAAGATCGCTACTCGGAGATCAGGTCGGCACAAACGGTGAGCATCGGCTCAAGAGTCGAGATGAGCTACATCGGCGGGTAGTCCGCATGACCTTGACACCTCAGTGAACCTCAGACGAAGGTCAGAGGTCGGCCAGGGCAGATTCGGCTCGAGCTGTGGCGCTCCGGCCACCCGAGGCCACCCGATAACCGGCCCAAATGAGGGTGACCGCGACCAAAAGCGAGAGGGCGAAGGCGCTCGACTCGCCCAGGGCGAGACCGGTGCCCCCGGAGGCTGCCGCCACAGTCCCACCGAGGATGAGCAGGTTGCCCCAGACGATCCGGCGGTTCTTCTTCCAGAATCGGAAGATCGACACGATCGAGAGCACGGCGAGGATCGTCGCGCCCATGGCCCCGCCGATGATGGCGAACAACCTCGGCCCGAATCCCGAGGCGAACACATCATGGGGCACTCCGGTCTCAGGCAGCGGGTTGGCGAAAGGAACCGTGGCCGTGAGGGTGGTGGAGATCGCGATCAAGGCGCCGAGGGCGATGGCCATGATGTGGCCCGCCCGCTTCCCGACGACCAGGAACATCGACCCCAGGGCCAGGAAGGGGATGTTGAGAATGGCTCCAAACAGATAGAAGATCCGGTACATCGGCCCGGTCCAGCCGATGGTGACCCCTAGGAAGAAGGCCCAGGTGGCGATGGCGAACATCGTCATGCCGGTCCCGTAGGCGGCGATGTGGGGACGGGGTCGTCCCCGGTAATCGAGCCAGAGATCGACGGCGAAGAAGGTAGCGGCCACCGCCGCGACCAGGGCCAGAGCCGAGTCCACCTGGTTCAGGCTAGGGCGATCAGCCTCGCGCGAAGATGCGGGCGTCGGTCGCTCGCACCCGGGCCGGCTGGCCCACCCGGTAGATGGGACGGGGGCCGATCCTGGCACGAACCCGGGTGCCCTCGTGCAGGGCGAGGGTCACCAGCTGGTCATGGCCGAAGAACTCGGACCCTGCCACCACTGCATTCGGAGTTTCACCCAGCGAGATCTGCACATTCTCCGGCCGTACGACGACTGACACGCTGCCCAGGAGATCGGTGTCGAAGGCGCCGACCGCGGTATCCACCCGCCCGTCGCGCGCCACCGACTCGAGCACGTCGGCGTCGCCGAGGAACTCGGCCACCCACCGGTCGGCCGGATTGGAGTAGAGATGGCCCGGGGTGTCGGCCTGCAGGACCCGGCCGTCCCGCATCACCGCCACGATGTCGGACGTGGCAAGGGCCTCTTCCTGGT
>JALDXM010000399.1:0-2532 GCA_032155085.1 Actinomycetota bacterium
GAATTTCGACTCGACAAAATCTATTCTTCGGCTCCGTGGATTTGACCGCTGTCGAACGAGAGACCCTGAAGTCGGTGTACCGGCTGGCCGGGCCGGAGGGCATCGCCCGTCCCGGAGACGTTGCTGAGGCGCTTTCCATATCGCCAGGCACCATCACGGCCCGCTTCAAGAAACTCGACGAGCGCGGGCTGCTGGAGCACCGTCCATATCAAGGCGTGAGCCTGACGAAGAAGGGCCGGATCGCCGCCGTGGCGTCGATCAGGCGGCACCGGATCGTCGAGCGGTTCCTCTCCGACATGCTCGGGTATCCGTGGGACCAGGCTGACAGCTTGGCGGTGACGTTCGAGCACTCACTCCCCGTGGAGGTCGTCCAGCGAATGTACGTGGCGCTCGACCGCCCGCCCACCTGCCCTCATGGCTTCCCGATCCCGGAATGGGAGGCCGACGACCTGCCTGTGCTCTCCACCCTCGCTGACGCTCAGCCTGGAGAAGAGGTAGAGGTCGCCATGCCGGGTGGTACCCACGCCGATGTGGTCGCCTTCCTCGAGACCATTGGAATCCGCCCCGGCACCGTGGTGACCGTGCGGGAGCACCACCCCTTCGACGGCCCGGTGGTGGTCATGGTTGAAGGTGTTGAGAGGGTCGTCGGCCACAAGCTGGCCACTGAGATATATATCGCCAACCGGAAGGACAGCTCCGAGTGAGCAGCTTCGTTCTCGCCGCTGAGGGCGGCTACCAGGAATTCACCCTGGGCTCCACAGAGTGGCTATGGCTGACGGTCGCCGCCGGCACCGCTCTGGCCGCCATCCTGGTCGGCCTGGTTCTCGCTCGTGGCGTGATCACCGCCGACCAGGGGACGGTCAAGATGAGGGAGATCGCCGGGGCGATCCAAGAGGGGGCGATGGCTTACCTGCGACGCCAGTTCCGCACAATCTCGTTCATATTGATCCCGCTGGTCATCCTGGTGTTCGTCACCTCGACTGCCATCGTCGCCCCCGACGGGACCGAGGCGCTCTCCTTCTTCGAGTCCGGCTTCGCCCGCAGCGCGGCCTTCGTTGCCGGTTGTGTGCTCTCCGGACTCACCGGGTTTATCGGGATGAGCCTGGCGGTCCGCGGCAACGTAAGGACTGCGGCCGCTGCCCGCTCCGGATCTCTTCCCGAGGCGCTCGGCATTGCCTTCCGCACCGGTGGCGTGGCCGGGATGTTCACAGTTGGCCTGGGTCTCCTCGGGGCGACGGTGATCATCATGATCTTCCAGAATGCCTCGTCGGCGATCCTGGTCGGGTTTGGGTTCGGGGGCTCGTTGCTCGCCCTCTTCCTCAGGGTGGGTGGGGGCATCTTCACCAAGGCGGCCGATGTCGGCGCCGACCTGGTGGGCAAGGTCGAGCAGGGGATACCCGAGGACGACCCGCGCAACCCGGCCACCATCGCCGACAACGTCGGTGACAACGTCGGCGACTGCGCCGGCATGGCCTCCGACCTCTTCGAGAGCTACGAGGTCACCCTGGTCGCCTCGATCATCCTCGGGGTGTCCGCCTTCTCTTCGATCGGCGCCAACCCGGCACTCGGTCTCATCTTCCCCGTCATCGTCCGCGCCATCGGAGTGCTGGCCTCCATCGTCGGTGTCTACCGGGTCAAGGCGAAGGACGGTGACAGCTCACCGCTGAACCCGATCAACCGCGGCTTCCTCACCGCCGGCATCCTCACGGTGGCCGGGACACTGGCCGTTGCCCTGCTCTACGTCGGGAACGAGAACGGAAACGAGGGGTGGAAGGTGTTCGGCGCCGTGGTCACCGGGCTGGTCCTGGCTCAGGTCGCCAGTCGGATCACCGAGTACTTCACATCCACAGAAGCCGAGCCTGTGCGTGAGATCGCCCGTGCCTCGGAGACCGGGCCGGCCACCAACGTCCTCGCCGGGATGAGCAGCGGTCTCGAATCGTCGGTGTGGGCCATCCTCGCCATCGCCGGCGCGATCGGCGTTTCCATCGTCCTCGGCGATGGAAACATCCAGTTCTCTTTCTACCTGGTCGCCTTGTGCGGCATGGGGATGCTGGCCACGACCGGTGTGGTGGTGTCGGAGGACACCTTTGGGCCCGTCGCTGACAACGCAGCGGGCATCGCCGAGATGTCGGGTGAGTTCGAAGGCGAGCCGGAGAAGATCATGATCGCCCTCGACGCCGCCGGCAACACCACCAAGGCCGTCACAAAGGGCTTCGCCATCGGGTCGGCGGTGATCGCCGCCGTCGCCCTGTTCGCCTCGTTCATCGAGATCGCAGCCGCCGAGCTCGGTCTCAACGCCGAGGGCAGCGAGCTGTTCCGTCTCCCTGAGACCTCGATCAACGTGGCCGACCCGGCGACGTTCATCGGCCTCCTCATCGGAGGTTCGGTGGCGTTCCTGTTCTCGGACCTCTCGAAGGGGATCACCGGCGAACTGATCCACGTGGATGGTGGCTTCCACGCGATCGGGACCGACCTGGACTAGCGGCCAGGCCCTATCCTCGGTCCCATGCTCCAGGAAGCACGGCTCACGAG
>JALDXM010000400.1:0-2526 GCA_032155085.1 Actinomycetota bacterium
CTGGCGGTGCGGCAGCCACCGCAGACGACCCGAGCCCGGCTCCGTGGAGCCTTCATCAAGGCCGCCAAGGCCCGGAAGAGGGACTTCACGGTCGACTGGGTCCATCTCAAGCTGAACGACCAGGCACAACGGACCGTCATGTGCAAAGACCCGTTCAAGGCCCACGACGAGCGGGTCGAGAAGCTGATCGAGAGTCTCTGACCTTCGTAATTGGGATCTAAAGCTGTCATATACGGGCTCCTGGCTCCCAATTTCGCCAAAATCAGCTGATGCAGAACGTCGTCGAGAGGGTGATCAACCTCCTCATCTTTCTGCTCGAGTCACCCGAGCCGGTCACGGCGGCCGACATCCGTCACACCGTCGCCGGATACGGCCAGGACAGCGACGAGGCATTCCACCGCATGTTCGAGCGGGACAAAGACCTCCTCAAGAGGATGGGAGTCCCGCTGGAGCTGAAGGCGCTTGACAGCTGGGAGATCGACTTCGGCTACACGGTCGATCCCGCCAAATACGCTCTTCCCGACCCGAGCCTGACCGAGGCCGAGCGCGTGGCGCTCTCGGTCGCCGCGAGGATGGTGCGTCTCGGCGGCCCCAACGCCGGGCTCGCGGGTCTTCTCAAGCTCGGCGGAGTGGAGCGGGGTGCGGGGATCGAGCCGCTGGGCGCCGACCTAGGAGCCGAGGCGTCGGTGCTCGGCGAGCTGTTCCTCGCCGTCACCGAGCGTCGCAGGGTCGAGTTCACCTACTCCGGAGGGGATCGCGTCGTCGAGGCTTTTGGGATGGCCCACTCCCGGGGCCACTGGTATCTGGTAGGCAACACGTCCGCCGGGGAACGGGTGTTCCGGGTCGACCGCATGTCCGATATCGAAGTTGGCAAGGATGCTGCAGCATTCGAGCGGCCCAGGCGATTCGACGTGAAGAGGGCTATGAGCGCCCACCCGTGGGAGGCCGGTACGGACGATGTCGTCACCGCATCAGTCCGGTTTGACGAATCGCTGGCTTGGTGGGCAGCCCGAGCCCTGGGGGTCGACCCGCCCCCCACCGGCCCGCTCGATGTCGACGTGAAAGTCGCCAATCGGGATGCCTTCATCGGCTGGATCCTTGGATTCGGCCCCGACGCCGAGGTCCTCGGCCCGCCCGAGCTGCGTGGTGCCGTCCTCGATCGAATCGAAGCCGCCGTCGGAGGCACGCGATGAGCGGCGATCGAACTGCCGACCGACTCTCCCGGATCCTGGCGCTCATCCCGTTTGTTCTCGCTAAGGATGGAGTCACGGTCACCGAGATCATGGAGCGGTTCGGGTACTCCGAGGAAGAGCTGACCCGGGACCTGAACACGATCTTCTTCTGCGGTCTCCCCGGCTACACCCCTGGCGACCTGATGGAGGCCTACATCGACGAGGACGAGGTCATCATCGATGCGGCTGACTATTTCGCCAGGGCGCCGAGGCTGACACCCATCGAGGCCCTGGGGCTCATCGCCGCCGGTCTGGCCATCATCGGCTCGGGCCAGGCATCACCGGAGCTGAAGAGGGCGGTCGACAAGCTGACCAAGGCGCTGCTGCCCGATGCCGGCAAGACGATCATCGTCGACGTTTCCGGGGATTCCGAGAACCTCGCCTCCCTGAAGACTGCAGCCTCGGAACAGCGGGTCACCCGCATCACGTACCGATCCCTGGGGAAGGAGACCGAGACGGTGCGTGACATCGAGCCCTGGGCGGTTGTGAGCACACTGGGCAATTGGTATGTCCAGGGATTCTGCCGCCTGGTGGGAGCGGAGCGGGTGTTCCGGGTCGACAGGATCCGTGATCTGAAGCTGTTGGACGAGCGGTTCGAACGCCCGGAGGAGCCTGGTGCACCTCAGATCGCCTACATCCCCAGCGACGAGGATGTTGTTGCCAGAATCCGCCTCAACCCGGCGGCGCGATGGGTGCTCGACTACTACCCGGTCGACGTGTTGAAGGAGACCAAGACGGGCATCGACATCCGGTTCTCGTCTCCCGATGCGGAGATTCCGGCCCGGCTCCTGCTCCGGCTGGGCAGCCAGGCACGTCTGCTCGAGGGAGACGAGGTGCGGGATCGTCTGATCGCCATTTCAGCAACCCTGAGGGCCAGATACTTAAAGGGCCGTCCGACCTAGGGCGGCGCGCTACAGATTCGCGGCCATTTTGCCGATCACCCACCTGTTATGGGAGACCGGAGACCAGGGATGACCACCATCAAGACAACCTGCGCCCAATGTGGTGACATCCATCTCACCCCTGATGACGTGGCGCTGGAGCTGCGTCCCGGGGGACGGGAGGGTGACTATCGCTTCAGGTGCCCGACCTGCGCCGAGCCGCAGCGACGGCCGGCGAATTCCCGGGTGGTGAGTGTCTTGTTGGCAACGGGGGTGGCCTTCGAGGTCGTCAACCCTGATCCGATCACCGAGAGGGAGATCGAGGCGTTCGTGGCCGCCCTAGAGGCGGAATCGGATCCATTTCGACTTTTGGCCGGCTGACAGCCCGGATCTCTTCGATGGGCACCATGGGC
>JALDXM010000401.1:0-2522 GCA_032155085.1 Actinomycetota bacterium
AAGTCCGTCCTGATTCCCTGACCAGGCGGACCAATAGTAGAGAGGGGCCGAAATCGGCCCCTCTCTTTCGTCGCCCTCCCCCGTTGGCTCAGCGTGTGGTCAGCTTCGCCCGAAGAAGCCCCTGCTGATCCAGTCGGCGGTCTCGTGACCCAGCTCTGCACCTTGCACGTCCGGGGTCCGGAAGTGGATGCCCAGCCAGATGCGTGCGTCGATCGTGTCCTTGATCACGTCCGTGAACCGCTGGTAGCTGCGAACCACGTCGGGTTGTCCCGGCGTGAGCCTCACCAGGGCGAAGGACACTTTGTCTGTCCCGAAGACGTTCTTCGCCGCGTGCATGAACGCACCGGTGACACAGTTGTACCCCGAGGGATGATCCGGGTACGGAGGTGACGGGACGAGCGAGTTCCAGGTCGGGTCGCCCACCGTGCGTGAGTTGCCGTCCATGTCACCCTGCTGGATCGCGGTGATAGGTCTCCAGACGCTCCAGAACTCCTTGTCGTCCCAGCAGCCGATGATGGCATCGGCCCCTGAAACGTTGAGCGCGACGAACAACCGGGCCTGACTCACGAGGGAGAGCCCCTTGTTCTGAGCGATGGTCCGAAACGTCCGGTTGTACAGCTCGATCGGATTAGCCGTGAAGAACATTGCCGTGGCCGTCTGCTCCGGAGTTCTCAGCGTCGGTGTCGTGGTGCCATTGCCACCCAAGTCCTTGACCTCGTTGTACTCCTTGGCATAGGCACGACTGGTGACCGGGAGTGGCCCGTCAGTGCGGAACTGCGATTGGGTGTCTATCGCAAACGGCTCGACTATCGCCACCCATCCGAACGGATCGTTGACAAAAGCGGGAGGGGTCAAGGCCCACTCACCAATGCCGGTCCCGGTTGTGAACGAGAACGGGGTGTACCGACCGTCCCCGGTCCGTTCCGCCAGCATCGCCGCCGCAGCGGCCGCTCCCGCTTCGATGCCAGCCGTCTTGGCCGAACCGTCGGGGATGGCGGCCAGGTCCTCGGCGTAAAGGGCATCGAGACGCTGGATCACGCCTGTTGCCAGCGGTGGTACCGGCGCTATCCCCATTCCGACCAGGACATGATGAGCTGCGGTGGCCACGGCTGCCGGCTTCGAAGCCCCGCTTGGGGCAGGTGGAAGACCGTCGAGATACGGCTCGTAGCTGCCGTCGATCATGTTCACTGCGTCGAAAACCGCGCCCTGCACCATTGCCATGTGCAGCACGGCAACGGTCGGCGTCTGGCCCGCACCGGGAACAGCCGCAGTGGGCGCATTGATCAGAGCCTCAGCCGCGTAGCGATTCCAATCGAGAACGATCGTGTCAGCTTCCGCAGAAGCCACATCGGCTCCGGCTGGGCCGACTGCGGCCAGCAGCAGAGTCAGGCTGATCCCGACTATCAGAAGCCGCCGACTCAGCGTCGTTCTCCTCACATCCTCTCTCATCTCGTACCTCCCCTCGGCAGAGCTCCCTATGGCAACTCCACCGGTAGTCCTTCCCGTTTCCATGCCTCCATCCCCCCTTCCAACACGCGGACGTCCCGGTAGCCCATCGTCCGCAACGTGGCTGCGGCGATGGCGGAACGCTCCCCGGTCGAGCAATAGAGGATCAGGCTGCGATCGGGGTCGAACTCGACGCGATGACGTCGATCGGTGGGGTCCGCCCAGAACTCGAGCATGCCCCTTGGGGCCCACACCGAGTCCCGGACCCATCCTCCGATATGGAGCTCGTCCTCCTCACGCAGGTCGACGACCAGAGTCCCGTCGGTCAGTTCCTCACTCACCTCCCGGGGAGAGAGGCTGACAAGACGCCGGAGCGAATCCGCCACCAGGTCGGCTGCGGTCCGTTCCAGACGTCCTCCACCCGTCGACATCGTCGCAACATGCCTCAGGGCTCTGGTGAACCACTGGGAGGCGACTGTGAGGTTCCCAGCGACTCACCAGAGAAGGGAGGAAAATCAGCCCCATCGGGGATTCGGAGGGACTAGACATTCGAGCCGTGAGGTACCGGGCACTCGGCCCGCTATCTGTCGAGGTCGAGGGTCGTGACGCGAAGTTGGGTGGACTCCGCCAGCAGATCGTGCTCGCGGTGCTGCTCCGTTCGGCCAATCGGGTCCTCCCACAAGACACTCTGATCGACTCGGTCTGGGCCGGTGAGCCACCCGAGGCTGCCCGAGCAACCGTGCAGAGCTACATCTACAACCTCCGTCGCGTACTTGGCCACGATGCAATCGTCCGGCATGGCGACGGCTACATGATCGAAGCCGACGCCGACACCTTCGACGTCCTCGCCTTCGAGCAGGGCATCTCGACAGGGGCCGAGCTCCTGAAAATGGACCCGGCGTCGGCCCGAGCTGCCCTGGTCGGAGGTCTGAACCTCTGGTACGGCACCGCCTACGGCGGGGTCGACCACCCGGAGTTGGACCCTGAGATAAAGCGCCTCGACGACGAGCGTGTGACCGCCATCGAGACCCGGATCGAGGCAGATCTCGCCCTCGGGGGCGCAGGCGGTCTGGTTC
>JALDXM010000402.1:0-2520 GCA_032155085.1 Actinomycetota bacterium
GTGGTGATCAGGGTGGTCGCAGTGGAGAGGATGATCCGCTCAGTGCGGGCGGCCAGATATCCGAGCATCGTGGTCGGAGACGACGGCACGAACGGCGGGTTGTGATGCTCACCGGTGGCAAACACGTCGAGGCCAACCTCCTCGGTCTTGAGGCCGATCGCCACCATCGCCTTGATCCGCTCCGCCTCGGGGGGCGTCCGACCGGTGGTCGGGTCGGTGGTGACATCGCCGACGCTGAAGACTCCGAACTGCATGCCGGCCCCAACCTACGGTGTCAGGCGGCTATTCCTCCCGGAACCCCGCCTTACACTCCCGCCTCGCAATCGATTGCCGGGAGGACCAGTGAGAGTCGGCTTCATCGGACTGGGTGACATGGGCCAGGGCATAGTCCCCCGTCTGCTCGATGCCGGGCATCAGGTAACGGGCTGGAACCGGACCGCGGACAAGGCCGCCCCTCTTCTCGACCTCGGCATGCAATGGGCCGACACCCCCCGACACGTGGCCGAGGCATCGGAGCTCGTCCTCTCCATCGTGACCGACGCCAGGGCGGTAGAGGAAGTCGCCCTTGGTGATGACGGGGTCATCTCCGGTCTGGGCCCTGCCGCGGTATACGCCGACATGAGCACGATCGACCCCGAGGCCTCACGCCGGATAAGCGCCGCCTTCGCTGAAGCCGGTCTGGTCATGCTCGACGCACCACTCTCTGGGAGCCCGATCTCACTGCAGCAAAACAAGGCCTCGGTGATGGTCGGTGGCGACCCCGATGCCTTCGAGCGGATGAAGCCTGTCCTCGAGGCCATCGGGCCCACCGTGACCTACATCGGGCCCAGCGGGATGGCCATGCAGATGAAGGTCGCCATCAACCTCTGCCTCATCGTCGAGATGGTCGCCTTCAGCGAGGCGGTGGCGCTGGCCGAGAAAGGCGGTGTGGATCGCGCCGTCGCCGTCGACGCCATGCTGAAGAGCGTCGTGGCGTCTCCGGTCATGGGATACAGAGGTCCATTCATCCTGGAGGGAGGCATGCCGGACAAGCCGTTGGCCGACGTGACCCTCCAGCAGAAGGACATGCTCCTGGCCCTCGATCTGGGGAGACGGCAGGGCAGTCCGGTCCCCCTCGCCGCCGCCGCCAACGAGATGCTCAACGCCTGTCACGGGCTGGGGTTGAGCCATCGTGACTTCGTGACGGTGTTCGATGCCTACCGCATCCTGGGTGGGGCGACATGAGCGGACGCTTCCGCATCAACAGGAACGACGTCCCGATGGAGAGCGGGCTTCGTAGTGACGAGGGCTGGGTGGATATGCAGGTTCAGTTCCTCGTCGACGAGGCACGGGCCGGGTCCGAGGACCTGCTTCTCGGCTGGACCGTCCTCCCACCGGGCGCCCGCCACGACCGGCACCGTCATCCAAATGCCGACGAGTTCTTCATCGTCCTCACCGGAAACGGGATGGTCTACACCGACGAGAAGGATCAGCCCGCCGGAGAAGGTGATGTCCTGTTCACCCGCCGGGGCCACTGGCACGGTTTCAACAACACCGGTGACGTCGACGTGACCCTGGTCTGGGGATGGAGCGGCGCCGGCTCGCTGGAGGCGGCTGGCTACGAGCTTCCGAATGAGTGACACGGAACTGGCAATAGGCCTGGAGCGTCAACTCGAGACCCGGGCCGGCCTGCTGGCGGGTGGTGCGAAACCATTGGGATGGAAGGCCGGGTTCGGCGCACCCGATTGGCTCACCAAGTTCGGAACGGAGGGGCCGCTGGTCGGCTTCCTCACCGATGCCTCGGTGATCCCCGACGGTTCCATTGTCGACATCTCGACCTGGGCGCGGGCCGTGGCAGAACCCGAGCTTGCGGTCCGTCTCGGTGCAGACTTGGAGCCGCCCTTCGACGAGGACATGACCGTGGCCGCCATCGAGTCGATCGGGCCTGCCATCGAGCTGGCCGACATCGACCCTCCCCCGCAGTCGGTGGAGGAGATCCTGGCGGGGAACATCTTCCATCGTGGGGTGATCCTGGGCAGGCCTGATCCGGCCCGGGCCGGGGCCGACTTGTCTGGTCTGGTGGCGAGGATCCGGCCGGGTGGAGTCGAGGAGATGTGGACGGATGACCTGGAGAGCTTGACCGGGAGGGTCGTGGCTGTCGTCACCCACCTCGCCTCCCTCCTCGCCGCCCACGGCGAGAAGATGCGAAAGGGCGAGCTCGTCATCTGCGGTTCAGTGGTCCCTCCAATCGTGCTTTCACCCGGCGCCAATTTGGAGTTCGAGCTTCCCCCGGCGCCCGCGATCTCGGTTCAGACCGCCCCCTGAACGTTCACGTCGTCCTGATCCCGTAGATGGGCACGCCACTGAGCGGGACGCCCTGGTCCATCTCCGGGGGCCCCCAGGTGCCGGCGGTATAACCCACCAGCTTTGGCGTCAGCTCCAGCAAAGGGTCGTAGAGGTGCCACGAGGCCTCGACCTCGTCGGCCCTGACGAACAGGGTCTGATCGCCTTCCAGGATGTCCAGGATCAGCGTCTGATAGG
>JALDXM010000403.1:0-2515 GCA_032155085.1 Actinomycetota bacterium
GTGTCGTCGAAGACGACGGCGCTGATAGTCGGGGATTCACCCGGCGCGTCGAAGACCCGAAAGGCCGAGGAGCTGGGAATCCCCATCGTCGATGGGGAGACGTTCAAGCAAATGTTGGAGAAAGGCCTCTCTGTCCTGGCCGGATAGTGGCCCGTACTAGCTCATCTTGTCCCGGGCCAGGGTGGCTACCTCCGCGAGGACTTCCAGGGCGAGATCGTCGGCGTGCTTGAAGGTGACTGCCGCGCTCCGCACCTTCACCTTGCCGAGACGGTCGGCGTACTTCTGGATCAGATAGCCGTCGTCATCGGAAGCGTTGATATAGATGCTGTTGTAGTTCTTCTGCGGGGCCAGGCCCAGGATGAACCAGTCGACCATCTTCTTGTCCGACCGCTGGTAGGTGTAGTCCCCGTATCCGATGATGCTCTGCTCGGACCCACCCCAGAACGTCCCGCCCCACAGGACGCGGGAGTGCCCCTTCATCACCTTGCTCAGCACCGCATCCACTCGTTCGAGGTCATCGCGAAGAGGCTGAGGAAGGGATTCGAAGAAGACGTCGGGATTGGTGTCGGTTCGCTCGATGACCCGAACCTAGTGGCCCGTCATCCAACGCGGAACGTCCAGTCGTACTCCCCCGGGTCGGGGAAACCGCTCACCTTGTCCCAGACCACCCGCACCGTGTGCTCACCGGGTGACCACTCGGTGATGGTCGGGCTCGTCGGCGAGGGCGCCCATCGATAGACGCCCGTTCCTTCCACGAACACGGCATCTTCTACCAGCCAGCCGTCGATGTAGATGTCAGCTTCGTAAGCCACCGGCAGGTCGATCTCGACATTGGTCTGCGGTGGGACGAGGTCGCCCGGCTGGGGAGAGATCGCCTCCAATTGGGAAGGCAGGACCACCGCGTCGCCGCTGCGATTGAAGGCGATCCCGAATGCGATCGCGGCGACGGCGACCAGAGCCAACCCGATGTAGAGGAGCCGATACGGCATCGACGCACCGTAGCGGTGGGTCGGGCCAATTACCCTGCCCGCAGCCTGCCCGATGACCGATTCAGCCGACCCCGCCCTGATCCGGGCCGCCTTCGCCGGCGAGACCGAGCCCGAAGCAGTTCGTGACGACGTGGAGCAGGCGATCGCCGCCCTCGACCGCGGCGAGGTGAGGGTGGCGGAGAAGATAGAGGGCGAGTGGGTCGTCAACGAATGGGTCAAGGAGGCGATTCTCCTCTACTTCCGTCTTCGTCAGATGGAGACGATCGAGGTCGGGCCTTATGAGTACCACGACAAGATCCCGCTGAAGACCGGTCTGGCAGATCAGGGGATCAGAGTGGTGCCGCCGGGGACCGTCCGTTACGGGGCCTTCTGCGAGCCCGGGGTGATCGTCATGCCCGGCTATGTGAACATCGGAGCCCGGGGCGGGTCCGGCACGATGGTCGACACCTGGGCAACGGTCGGTTCGTGCGCCCAGGTTGGCCGCGACGTCCATCTCTCCGGCGGGGTGGGCATAGGTGGCGTCCTGGAGCCGCCTGGAGCGCGCCCGGTCATCATCGAAGATGGCGCCTTCGTCGGGAGCCGCTCCATCGTGGTGGAGGGGACCATCGTGGAGGAGGGAGCAGTGCTCGGGGCGAACACGGTCCTCACCGCCTCGACGCCGATCATCGACGTCACCGGGGCCGAACCGGTCGAGCATCGGGGTCGGGTGCCTGCGGGAGCGGTCGTGGTGCCGGGGACGAGGCCCAAGGAGTTCCCGAGTGGCACCTATGACCTCACCTGTGCCCTGATCATCGGGAAACGGACCGCGGCCACCGACGAGAAGACGTCCCTGAACGAGTTCCTCCGCGATCTGGACGTCCAACTTTGACCCAATTGGTCGACACCTTGACCTGGCTGGTCGACATCCCATCCGTGACCGGGGATGAAGCGGCGCTACGTGATGCGGTTGCGGAGCGTCTGAAGGACATGCCCCAGGAGAAGGTCGCTGATTCGCTCGTGGTCGGGAAGCCAGGCGAGGGCGTCGTCATCCTGGCCGGGCATCTCGACACGGTCCCCGCCCAGGGGGAGAGCCGGTCTCGGGTGGATGGCGATCGTGTTCACGGTCTCGGAACCACCGACATGAAGTCAGGCCTGGCAGTGATGATCCACCTCCTCGAAGATCTCGGTCCCGAGCAGGTGGCCGCTGTGTTCTATGCCGGGGAGGAAGGGCCTCTTCCCGGCAACCAGCTGAGCCCGATTCTCGAAGAGGTCGCCTGGTTGCGCTCCGCGACGGCCGCGGTGGTGCTGGAGCCCACCGACCGCGCCATCGAGGCTGGATGCCAGGGCTCGATCAATGCCGATGTCGTCTTCACCGGGGAACCGGCCCACTCGGCCAGGCCGTGGCTGGGCGACAATGCCATCACCAAGGCCGGCACCTTTCTGACCCGGATGCGCTCCCTCGAGCCCGAGTCACATGTGATCGATGGCCTCGAGTTCCTCGAGGTGACGTCGGTCACGACTGCCCATGGTGGTGTCGCCCGCAACGT
>JALDXM010000404.1:0-2501 GCA_032155085.1 Actinomycetota bacterium
CGGTTGCACAGCATCACCGATCTCCTTTCCTGGAAGCCGGCTGCCCGCTCGCAACCGATCAACACGACTCACCCGGCCGTATCCACGCCGATCCCGATGAGTGCCTATGAGAAGATCTTCCTCGGGTGGTCCAACCTCGAGGTGGTCCCCTACGGGGCGGAAGCATCCGTGAAGATGGGCCCATCGAACGCCAACACCAAGCAGATCCAGCATCTGGTGACCTTGCTCCCCGACAAGTCGGTCGAGTTCCCGGTTGGAGACCCCTTCTCCGGTGAGTTCTTCTACTTTTCCGGTGCGGGCAACAACCTCGACAACACCATGACGAGATCGGTGACCCTGCCGGCTGCTCCGGTATCACTGAGCGCAAAGGTGAGGTACGACATCGAGTTGGATTGGGACTACGCCTACCTGACCGTGAACGGAAACCCGGTGGCGACCAATCTGTCGAGTGCCACCAACCCGAACGGTCAGAACTTCGGTAGCGGAATCACCGGCAACAGCGGGGGCAACTTCGTCGATCTGACGGCCGACCTGTCGGCCTTCGCCGGGCAGACGGTCGACATCGGTTTCCGCTATTGGACCGATGGCGCCGTTGCCAACCCCGGCTTCTTCGTCGACGACGTCGCCATCACCGGTTTGCCCTTGGACGACGCCGAGACCGATCCGGGGTGGACCTACGACGGGTTCATCCGAACCGAGTCGACGGTGACGTTGTCGTTCTTCAACGCCTACTTCGCCGAGTACCGGGTCTACCGGGGCCACGACGACAGCCTCAGGACCGGGCCCTACAACTTCGGGTTCCTCGATGATCCCGACTTGCAGGACTTCGTCGAGCACTTCCCCTACCAGGACGGTCTCCTGGTGTGGTACTACGACGAGTCGTTCCCCGACAACAACGTTGGCGACAACTGCGCCGGCGGCCGTTGTGGCGGTCTCTACCTACCGGTGGACGCTCATCCCGATCTGTTGCTCCGCCCGGACAACGGTCAGGTCTGGCGCCCGCGGATCCAGAGCTACGACTCGACGTTCGGCAAGCAGGCGACCGACGAGGTCTGCCTCCATATGAACAGCGAGGAAGAGTGCTACGGCGGTCTGCCTGCCAACCCGTTGTTCGACGACACGCAGAGCTACTGGTTCCCGGCGGGTGCGGCCCCAGGCCACCTCGGCTGGTCCAGCGTTCCGCTGCCCGCCACCGGGACGACGATCCGCGTCGTCAACACATCGGCACAGGGCAACTTCATGCAGGTCCACGTCAACAAGTAGCCGGATATCGAGAAGGGGGGCGCCCGCACAACGGGCGCCCCCATCTTCATTTGATGGGCGGTGGGATCGATGGCTGAGGAGCATCCGGCCTGCCCGAAGGCTTGGAGAGGCTCTCGCATAAGCGGGGGGTTGCATCGCTCCCGACGTGATAGTGATACAGCCGCTCCTCGTGTCTGATCACGACGCGGTACCCCTCGACCGGCTCGAGGGTGTAGGGCAGGGTGAAGTCGCTGCATCCCAACCGACCATCCGGCCAGGTGATCGGTTCGGCGACCACAACCTCGATCGATGCGCTCTCCGCGTCGAGCCTTTCGATGAGATCGGCCGTGGCCGCTTCGGTTATCCCTTCCATTTCCGAAGAGGTTCGCTCTGTCGGCGACACCGTGGTCACGGTAGATGCGCCGCTGGCAAGTGTTGAGGCGGCTATCGAAGAGCCAGCAGTCCCTGGTTGCGGCTCACCCCCCGAACAGGCCAAGAGTCCAACGGCCAGAGCCAGGATGCCAGCGCGGTTAGTCGTTGTACCCAGGGGGCGGGACCATCTCGCGACCACCGTCTTTGTCCTCCGACGGGCACAGGAAAGGCTGATCATCCTCGCCGGCGTGGTAGACGTAGACGCGGTCCTCATAACGAAGGACCACCTTGGAGCCTTCGACCAGTGCCTGGGTATAAGACATTCCCGGCTCAGGGCAACCAAGGCTTCCGTCGGGCCACGTGACCATCTCGGAAGTCACGATCTCTATGTCGTCCGGGGTGACTCCAAGAAGCCCGGCCAGGTCGTCGAGGGCCGGGGCGACGATGGGGAGCTGGTCTTGGTCGCTGGCGGGCATTGTCGCCTCACTCTCTGTCGTTGCGGGAGCCGTGGGTGCGGTTGTAGTGGGCTCAGCAGCGGGGAGCTCGGTGCCGGCCCCGCAGGCGGAGATAGCTGTCACCGCAAGCGTGAGCAACGCGGTCACGCGTAATCGCATTGTCATCAAAGATAGGACGGCCCATGGGGGTGGTCCGGTTCCGCCCTTTCACCCATCCCGGTCGGTCGTGTATCGTCCTCTGCGGGCAACTTGGGTCGCTATCCATCCAAGGAGGGTGCACCGTCCCGTAACGGTGCCGGACAATTCAGGAGGAGACCCTGCGTGAGACGAAGGCTGCTTACGTCTCTGGCCGTGCTGGCAACGGCCATCGCCACTGCGATCCCGGCTGGGGCCGGGCCGGTGGACATCACCGCACAGACCGCCGAAACCGAG